>JADFIM010000001.1 GCA_022566725.1 Planctomycetota bacterium | reverse complement strand
ACGTAGGAGAGGCTGTAGTCAAGGCCTTTCTTTGTTTTAGTAACTGACAGAGTTCCTTCTTGGATCATCACCTGGGAAACGTCGTTCCCTAGTCTGTCAATATTAAGTGCATTCTGCTCGTCGAAGAGCAGCCTCAGTCGGTTAGACAGCCAGTTCTTCCCTGCATGATCCAGAGTATCCGTGGCCATGGATTCGGGAACCTCCCAATCTTGTGGAACGTCTTTAGAACTCAAGTTCGTGAGGCTACCGCTTACTTCGCCGTAGCCTTTGGATCCGCCCCAACCCAGGGGGACCTTGCCCTGGCAGACATCACGCAGAGCCAAGCCCAGCAGAGCGGTATCTTCCGGTTCTAGTCCGTCCAAGTCGAGTCTCAGCTTCGTCTGGAACTGGGGGCGGTCGGCGTAAGTGGCAGCGAATTTCGCCCCATCTGCCGCGCCGCCGGTGAAACGATCGATCGCGACGAAGTCCTGTTTCGGAGTTTCACATCTGCCCAGTTCCGTCGGTTCGGCAATCGTGAGTCGCGCCGCGTGAGAGGTCTTGCCGAAGATTCGCTCGATCGGGCCGTCTCCCAGACTCCTGTTGGGATCGCCGGTCGCCTGGGGATCCAGCGATCGGAGCAGAAACTCGGCCCGCTCGCGCAAGGCGCCTCGGAACGACGAAGCGGCCAACCACACAGTGCCAGCTGCCCGGCACAACGGGATAAAATTGGGCGCGTCTGAATCTTCTGCGTCCTTTTCTTTCGTGTGCGAAGTATCGTTTACCAGGAACGGCCCACAGCACTCGAGCTTCAAGTCTGCCAAAATGTGAGCAGGAACGATTAGCTCGTCAAGCGATGCTGAAGCGATTTCGACTACTTGACTGCAGCAGTCAAATCCGGCCTGACCGCTAGACAACTGAACGGGCCTACCCTCAAGTAGCTTTACCTCATTGAGTTCCCACGCCATCCGTCCCCAGCCATTGGCGCCGTTGGCGCCGAATTGACAGGGGTGCGTCGGGTCCGATGTCGCCTGTTCCAGAATCGCCAACACCAGGGCGATTTCTTCTTTGGTGAGCCGTGTAGCAGCAATCTCCACGTTAAAACTGACCTCTTCTGGGACGAACTCTTCGAAGAAGAGCTTCTCGTGAGCCGCCGCCCCATGATAGCGATCAATGCAGACATGGCTGAGGATGCCGGTCGATGAAACACTGTTCCAGTATGGAACGGTATTTTCGTAATCGTGTGCCCCTATGCTCTCGAAGTTCGCCGTGCAGAACTCGGCCCAGCCTGCTTCGGCATCCGTCGCATTGAAATCGTGCTCGCCGACCAGACGACGCGCGGCTTCGTTCATTCGAAGCGGATCGAGACGGTAGGGGGTCCAGAAGGTCGTGTGCCGGCTGAACAGCGGCGGCAGGCCCGCTGGCGGCGGACCCTTGCGACCGTGGGCGATGCGGTAACGGTAACCTTTCGAAATCGCGTCGCTGATGGGGCTGAAGCCTTCGTGAATGATGCTGGCACTACGTACCTGCGCGTCGTCAGGCAGGCGGGAGTTGATGGCGGGGGCGAGGCGATCGGGCGCGATTTCCATCTGACAGCTGAAGGCGGCGACCTGTCCTACGGCGTGGACACCCGCATCGGTTCGCGAAGATCCCTGGACGCTGACCCGCTCGCGCACCACGTCTACGATGGCCTGTTCAAGCACGCCTTGCACGGTGCGCAGCGACTCCTGCGCCGGCCCATCTGAGGCGCACTGCTTCTGCCAGCCGTGAAAGTTGGTTCCGTCGTAGGCGACGGTGAGCCTGTAGCGCGGCATGACCGTGATGGTACGGTCAACCTATGCGGAGCGTTCGGTCAGCGCTGTTTCGCCGCTCACTCGAAGAGGAGCGCTGCTCTTGGTGTGACGGCTAAACAGTCAACGCCCGAACAGATCGCCCTGGGGAAGCATCCCTTTTGACTCGAAATACCCCAGCGCATCGTCCACGCTGCCAAAGATCTTCGTCGCCGTTTCGGTGATGAACGGCGAAGGCGTCTTGGTGGGTTTCCAGACGACGTAGACTTCCTTGGTGTGCTCGAAGGCGTGCTGAAGCTCGCGCTCCACGCCGCTGGAGACCCCCGGAATACCCCCGGGCAGTTCGGGGATGTAGGAGCAGATCATGTCTGATTGGTCGATGAGCTTGAAGTCGCGCGCATAGATCTGGCCGTCAATGTCGCCGGCGATGTCCAGCACTTCGCGCACCGAGACCCGGATCGAGTGGTCGGTCGTTGCCCGGCCGCCGAGGCTGTTGGGTTTCACCTCGACCCAATCCCGGCCGTCCTTTGCCGCTTCGATGGCCCGCTCGAGCAATAACTTCTCATCCACATCACCGGGATCGAACGTGATGAAGTGTTCGGCGAGGCGGGCGCGGAACTGGTCGATCTCCGCCAGCACCGCCGGCATATCGACGACGTGGCTCATGGGGAAGCTGGGATAGACCTTGCGCAGGCCGGGCTGGGTGATCAGCCAGAGGCAGGTCTCAGTCGTCGGGCGGTGCCGGCCCCGGCTGAGAACATAAAACTGGTTCTGACAGCCGACGGCCTGCGCGAGCAGCTCGGTGGCCAGAATCTCTTCTTCGCGCCAGACCATGCAATCCTTCAGCGTGGCGTCGATGTCGTGCTCGGCGTGGAGCCGGTGGTGCACCATCTCGACATTGTCCACCAGGCAAATGAGCATGTTGGGGGCCAACATGCGCACCTGGTCGAAGTCGAGTCCGCCGAACAGTCCGTGGCGCCAGCGGAAAGTCGCGTGGGTGTTGATGATGATGTCGGGGTGGTCTTGGGGCGGTGTGGTCTTGGCAATGATGTCCTTGAACGCGGCCCGACGTAGCGCAGTGAGCCGGCTGAGCGGCAGGTCGAGAATGCGCCCCGGGCGAATGTCGGGGGCCTCGGCGTACATCAGGTCGCCGAGATGAAACACCTCGATCCGGCCGCCACGCCGCCCGGCCAGATCGGCCACGGCGTCGAGGTACGGCTTCTTGTTCATCCCGATCTGCCCGGTCACCAGGGCTCGCATGAAGCTCCTCCGCATCGTTGGGTGGTCGCGGCCGAACCGTTGCGGAGTATACGGCCGACGGCGCTGGGACCTGTTGGCTACAATCCCGACCGTTGGATTATTTCAACCAGGAAGGAACCTGTTATGCCGGCTGCGAATCCCAAGAACGACCGCATCATTGAGCTGTTGATCGAAGCGTACAACGCCGAGCTGGAGACGGTGATGAACTTCCTCGCCAACGCGGCCAACCTTGATGGCGTGCGGGCCCAGGAGATCAGGGAGTCGCTGGAGGGCGACGTCACCGAAGAGATCGGTCACGCCCAGAAGCTGGCTGCACGGATCCGTACGCTGGAGGGGACCGTGCCCGGCTCACAGAGTCTCAAGTGGACGCAGGATGCGCAGCAGCCGGGGCCTGATTCGACCGACGTGGTGACGGTCATCAAGGGAGTCATCGCGGCCGAAGAAGCGGTCATTGCCATCTACGATAAGATCATCAAGGCGTGTGACGGCGTTGACTACGTCACGCAAGACTTGGCGACCGGACTGATGGGCGAGGAGCAGGAGCACCGCCGAGAGTTCATCGGCTTCCTGCGAGAGTACGAATAGCGCCCAGAAGCCAGTGAGCGGGGGGCTTGGCAGCTCACCCGTCTTTCGTTGTGCGATGTTGCGGACGCCGGAGGCGGAATCGGCGAAGCCAGGCGACCTTGGCCCTCGGCGACCGTCGGCGCCTCGCGCGGCGCTGGCGCCACCACGCCAATCCCAGAAGCAGGGCGAGGATCAGCACGACCACGCCGATCAGTGCTGCCGTGAGGTCTGCGGTCTTCTCGGTTCCCACCCCCCGCGCGATGCCGAATCCGAGCCCGAGCTGCAAGGGCACGGTCAACAGGCAGCAACTGCACTCGGCCAGCGCGAACTTCCAGAACGGAAGGTGGAGGATTCCGGCGGCGGTGATGGCTGGGGTTCGGCTGCCGGGAATGAACCTGGCCATCACCACCACCCACGCCCCGCGCTGCTCGATCTCGTGTTTGGCCTCGAGCAGACGGCGGGGATGGACCGCGCGTTTGAACCACCGCTTGTGCAGAAGCGGCGTGCCATAGGTCCTGCAAATGGCAAACCACAGGAAGTCCGCGCCCACCACCCCCAGGTAAGCGGACGCCGCCGTCAGTGGAAGGTTAAGCGTGCCATGGCCGATGAGCATCCCCGCTGGGATGACGATGAGGTCTTCGCCCAGCGGAACTCCAACGCCGGTGAGCATCAGCAGCACGAAAACGGCGAACGGGCCGTAGGCCGCCAAAAGATTGCTGTAGATCTCTTCCATGTGACCGCCGGGGCGCTGCTTGGGTAAGTGTATTCTGACGCCACTCGCCGTGTTGGCCCAAGCCGGGGGAGGGCCTGTTAGCCGAGAGCCGCCGTGGTCAACGGATCAGGTACAAGATTGATCGGGAGCCGCCCGCGCAGAGTGCTCTGTGCGCCGGACAGCTTCAAAGAATCGCTCTCGGCTCAGGAAGTGGCCGCGGCGATGGCCATCGGCGTGGCCAAGGCGGACCCCGCCATCGTTTGCGACCAGTGCCCCCTTGCCGATGGCGGCGAAGGCAGCCTCGACATCCTGATCGGCGCGATGAAGGGGACGATTCACCATGCCACCGTCACCGGGCCGCTTGGCGAGCCGGTCCGGGGCCGCTTCGGCATTGCCGGTGGGGGCAAGACGGCTGTCGTCGAGCTCGCGGAGGCCTCCGGGTTGGCCCTCATACCGGTGCACCGTCGTGATCCGACTCGTACCACAACCTACGGCACCGGCGAACTTATCGCCGCCGCCGCGAGCTGTGGATGTGAGACCGTCGTGGTCTGTATCGGCGGAAGCGGGACGGTGGACGGCGGAGCGGGCATCGCCCAGGCCCTCGGCGGCCGGTTCTTCGATCGATCGGGCATGCTCCTCGATCAGCCGTTGACCGGGGGCACGCTTCATGAGGTCAGCCGATACGAGCCGCCTTTGGGCTTGCCTCGGATCCGTGTCGCCTGCGATGTGAACAACCCGCTATGCGGGCCCAAAGGCGCAGCGGCGGTCTACGGACCTCAGAAAGGTGCGACGCCTCAGCAGGTCAGGCTGCTCGACTCGGCCCTGAGCCACCTGGCCTCGTTGTGCCGCGGCGATCCGAATATGCCCGGGGCCGGCGCCGCGGGCGGTGTCGGTTTCGGACTGGTCGCATTATGTGGGGCGCAGCTTGAGCCCGGCATCGAGCTGGTGCTCGACGCAGTGGAGTTTGCCCGTCGATGTGAGCGGGCGGACCTGGTGCTCACCGGCGAAGGCTGCCTGGACAGCCAGTCGCTTCACGGCAAGGCGACCATCGGCGTGGCCAAGGCGGCCTGGGATCTGTCGGTGCCTACCATCGCCATCGTCGGCCAGACCGGCCCGGGGGCTGACGCGTGTGTTGATACGGCGACGGGAGGATGGCTGGCCGGCATCGTCAGCCTGAGTGATCGGTACGGGCGGCAGCGCTCGTTGGCTGAGCCGGCGACGCTGCTGGCGGAAGCCGCGGCGGAGGTCGTGCGCGGATGGCACGGCGGTCGCCGGGGGCCGCGAACCCCCATATAGCCCGCGGCTTGCCGCGGGTGCCTGCCCACCCCGGGCAAGCCCGGGGCTATATGGCACTACAACACGATCGCCGCACCCGGTTGAATTTCCGCAGGCAGGTCGATCCCTGCCAGGTCATCGCATGTGAGGGCGGTGAGCGGGCCGAGCTCGATCTTCGCCGCCACATGTCCCTCGGCGTCGCGGGGAACCTTCACACCGTGGGCTTCCAGCCAGGCCCCGCTGCGATCGGACTGGAGCTGATGCGATGTCATCGGCGAGTCCTCGCCCCGGGCGTTCTTGATCGGCGCGAACTCCTCGACCCGGCTGGTCTCGCAGATGATCGATGACTTGGCGAGCGGAATCGCGTCGAAGACGAACATCTCCAGCTTGACCGCATTCGGCTGGGTCGGCTCGACCCGCCGGCCGGTCTTCGGATCGATAAACGGCACCGTCTTCTCCGCCCGGTGATAGGGAAGGGCTTGGCGCAGCGGGTCGGCGGTCAGCTTCTGGACAAACTTGACGCTGATCATGTGGATTGCAATCGAGCCGGCGAGGAATCGCAGATGCCCGGCCTCGTCGCGCTGCTGGGCAAGTTGCTCGGGCAGATCGGAGTACTCGATGACGACGGTCTTGCCGTCGGCTCGGCAAAACACGCCGACCTTCTCCTGAGGATGAGCTTTGGGAACCATTTTGCTGGACATCTCAGCTGAGCTGTCCGCAGCAGCGGCGTGCAGGCCGACGAACTGCGGGTCGATGACTTTCACCAGCGGGTTGTCCACCTGGAAGTAGCTGATGTGTTCAATGCCGCGGGCGACCATGTCGTGGATGGCCCCGCTGGCGGCCAATGCCTTGATGCAACCGCCGTGGCCGTCGGGGTTCATCGCCACGGCCCCCTTCTCCGAAAGCAGCAACTTTCCGCTGAAGGCGTCGATCGACGGCAGGAGCCCCTGCGGGAACATAAAGATGTCGCGCCGTTTGATCCCGAAACAGTTGTTGTCCCGGAAAAAGGCTCGGGTGGCCGCGTCGTTTGTCGGGCTGGTCATGATGTACCAGGGAATCGTGACCCGATAGCGGTTCTGATTGGCGACGATCTGCTCGGCGAGGACGCGGAACAATGGTTTCCCGGTGACGACGGTGGCTGGATAGGTGCCTTTGGGGCTGTTGCGGCCCAGGCGGGTGGCCTGGCCGCCGGCGACGGCCAACGCCGCCACCTTGCCTGCTCGGATCAAGTCCGTCCCCGCTGCGCGATACTGTGCAGCGTCGTCCGTCGAGCCCTCCCCAAGGGGGTAATACGGCGCAGGTTGGAGATTTGCGGGAACCTCAGACTGCGCCCCCGCACGAACGTGTGTTTCGATCAAGGCCTCGAGCCCAGCGAAGTCGATGTGCTCGAGCTGCTCAAGCAGCTGCGCTTGTTCCGACTCGGACAGATCATCATAAAACGCAAGAAGATGTGCCTGGCCGTGGGTTTCGAGTGTCGCGCGAATGGACGGAAGACGGTCGGACATCAATCCCGGATCATAGCCCCGCATGTATTTACGGGGGATGCGCGTGGGTACATTTGGTGCAGGCTTACAGATTCGGCGGTGCGGGCTTCGACCAGCCTTGCGGAAGATGTCGTACGACGAGCCCCCGTTCGACGTAGATCACCTGCTCGCAGATGTTGGTGCAGTGATCGGCGATGCGCTCCAGCGCCGTCGTGACGGTCAGCAACTTGAACGCAAAAGCTGCGCTGAACTCACCCGAGGCCACCTTCTCCTGAGCATCGAGTGAGATTTCCCGTTTGAACCGATCGACGGTGTCGTCGAACGCCAGGACCTGCTGGGCAAGGTCGGTGTCAAGCTGTGCGAGGGACTTGTCTGAGTCGCGGAGCATGCCCACAACGCTGTTGGCCATGACCCGGAATGTCGGGGGGATTTGCTCGGTCAACTGACCGTAGTCCTTGACGGTCTGGGCAATGTTGACGGCACAGTCCGCGATTCGCTCCAGCTCATTGTTGATCTTGACGATCGTGAGCACCGAGCGGATCTCGTGCTCCGCGGTTTCGCCCATGGCCAGTAAGGGAATGGAGGCCCGTTCGATCTCGACGTCAACCTTGTCAATCACGCTGTCGTCTTCAATGACGGCGTCCGCCTTGGCCTGGTCCAATTCAAAGAAGCTCTCGACGGCTCGCAGCGTCATCTCCATCACCCGCTCGCCCTGAGTGACCAAATCGTTCTTGAGCTGAGCCAACTTCTTGGCGAAGGCCGTCACGTGCGACGCCTCCTTCTGGGGCCGCGGCGAGGTGGAGTATAGACGCCTTGCCCCAGCCCCACCATGCACCAGCCGAAGCCGGTCGGATAGCTTGTGAACCCCCGCCGGGTCGCCTACGCTTGCGAGCGTGATTGAGCTGGGTGTGAACATCGACCATATCGCCACGATCCGCCAGGCGAGGCGGACCTATGAGCCTGACCCGGTGTGGGCGGCGACCGAGGCGCAGCTCGGCGGAGCCGATGGGATCACCGTTCACCTGCGCGAGGATCGTCGCCACATTCAAGACCGCGATGTCCATCGGCTGGCCGAAATGGTGCATGTCAAGCTCAATCTCGAGATGGCGGCCACGCCGGAGATGATTGAGATCGCCTGTGACGTCAAGCCTCAGCTGGCGATGCTGGTGCCGGAGGGTCGGGCCGAGATCACCACCGAGGGAGGGCTCGACGTGGCCGGCCAGCGCGATCATCTCGCGGAGGTGGTCGCTCGCCTTGGAGAAGCGGGACTCGCGGTCAGCGCGTTCATCGATGCCGAGCCACCGCAAGTCGAAGCCGCTGCCGCCTGTGGCTTCACGGTCTGCGAGGTGCACACCGGCCCGTATGCCCATGCGTTCTTCAGCAAGGGCCGTGATGCGGATCATCCGGCGATTCGCGATGAACTGGAAAGGGTCCGACACGCCGGGGAGCTGATTCGCCAGGCCGGTATGCGGTTCAACGCCGGGCACGCATTGACCTATGCCAACGTCCAGCCGATCGCTGCCCTGGCGGGGGTGCAAGAGCTGCACATCGGGCATTCGATCGTCAGCCGGGCGGTTTTGACCGGCCTGCGAGAGGCCGTCGCCGAGATGAAACGGTTGATGCGCGAGGCCGCGGCCCGGCCGTTGCCTCAAGGTTGCGGGTAATAGCAGGAGGACTGCAATGACTGCATTGAAGGGGGCTTACACAGCTCTGGTAACGCCGTTCGTCGCCGACGGCTCGACCGTGGACATCCAACGCCTGGAGCAGAACATTCGTCAACAGGCCGCCGGGGGCGTCACCGGCGTAGTCCCCTGCGGCACCACCGGCGAAGCACCGACCCTGACCGACCAGGAGCATCGGGTCGTCGTAGAGAAGACGGTGGAGCTGGCCAAGTCGCACGGGCTGCAGGTCATTGCCGGAGCCGGCTCGAACAACACCGAGCACGCCATCCATCTGCACCGCTTTGCGCACGCTGCGGGCGCGGATGCGGCCCTGCATGTGACGCCGTACTACAACAAGCCCTCGCAGGAAGGCCTGTATCGCCATTTCATGGCCGTGGCCGATTCGTGCGGCCTGCCGGTCGTCATGTACAACATCCCGGGCCGAACATGCGTCGCTCTTTCGGCCGACACCATCGAGCGGCTGGCGGCCCATCCCAACATCCAGGCGATCAAGGAAGCGACCGGTTCGTTGGATCAGGCCAGCGAGATCGCGCTGCGGACGGACCTGGTGCTGCTCAGCGGCGACGATACGCTGACCCTGCCGATCGCGTCGGTCGGCGGCGTCGGCGTGGTCTCGGTGGTCTCCAATCTGGTTCCCCAGAAGGTCGCGGACCTTTGTCGCGCGTTCCTGGACGGTGATTGGGAGGCTGCAAGGATTCTTCACGGAGAGCTGTTTGGGCTGTCCCGCGGGCTGCTGAGCCTGGCCACCAACCCAATTGCGGTCAAGGCAGCCTTGCAGATCCTCGGCCGAGATACCGGTGCGGTGCGGCTGCCCTTGTGGCCGCCTGATCAAGAGACGCGCCAGGCTATTGAAGACATGGTCGCCGTGAGCGGTCTGCGTGCCGCTGAGCTGCCGGTCTGATTGCTGAGTTTGCCCGACGTGGACCACCCGTTGCCATACAAGATCGCCGTGCTGTGCTACCTCTACGATGACGGCGGGAATGTGCTGCTGTTGCACCGCAAGCATTCACCCAACGCCGGCATGTACTCGCCCGTCGGCGGCAAGCTCGACATCGCCCGCGGCGAGGGGCCGCATGAATGCGCGCTCCGCGAGATTCGAGAGGAAACCGGCTTGAGTCTGAATCAAGACGACCTGCGGCTCACCGGCATCGTGTCTGAGCGGGCCTACGAAGGGGAAGGCCACTGGCTCATCTTTCTGTTTGAAGTCATCCGGCCGATTGCCCCGCACACCGTGAAATGGACCGATTTTGAGGAAGGCACGCTGGAGTGGAAGTCCATGGATGAAGTGCCCGGGTTACCCATTCCTCGCACCGACCGTGAGGTGATGTGGCCACTGGTCCAGAGCCACCGCGGCGGGTTCTTCACCGTGCACATCGATTGGACCACGGACGGCATCACCTGGACGGTGCACGAGTCGGTGAATCAGCACGGCGCCACGGTACCAAGGCACGGAGGCACGAGGGGGCGTGTGTAGCGAGTTGTCCCGGCGCGCCGGGGCCCCCGCCAGCGACTCCCGCCGGTTGTCATAAATCGCGTGTGGTGGCTCGTCGGCGTCTAACGCAGCCGTGCGGCAGCGGCGACTTCGTCAAGCAGTTCCCCGGCTCTTTGACCGGTCTTGGCCTCGGCGATCAGGCGTATGATCGGCTCGGTGTTGCTGGGCCGCAGATGGACCCAGCCGTCGGGAAAGTCCACGCGAACGCCGTCGGCGGTGTTGAGATCCGCCTCGGCAAAGCGATCGGTCACGCGTTGCACCGCTTCCTTCGCTGTGTCGTTGCCGCTGAGCTGTTTGAGATCGAAGCGATGCTTGATCATTTCATAGCGGGGAAGCTCCGCGACGATTTCACTGAGCGGACGGCCTTCGGCGGCCAGGAGACTGAGCACGAGGGTCATGGCGGAAAGACTGTCGCGGACGAAGCAGACTTTCGGGAAGATCACGCCGCCATTGCCCTCTCCGCCGATCATCGCTCCGGACTGCTGCATTGCAGCTGCAACGTTGGCCTCGCCGACCGGCGTGCGAATGACGGTCGCCCCGGGGTATCGCGCCGCGAGGTCGTCGATCATACGGCTGGTGGAGAGATTGACGACGATCGGTCCGCCCCCGTGCAGATCAAGCATTCGTTTCGCCGCCAGCACCACTGTGCACTCTTCTCCGATGAATCTGCCGGTCTCGTCGATGATCGCCAGCCGATCGGCGTCGGGATCCTGCGCGAAGCCGCAATCGGCGCCTTCCGCAGCGGTCAGTTGCGCGAGTTCGGCGACGTTCTCCTCCACCGGCTCGGGGCCGTGGGCGAAGCGACCGGTCGGCTCGGCGTTGAGGTGCACCAGCGTGCAGCCCAGCCGCTCCAGCAGCATCCGGCCGGCGACGCCACCGGCGCCGTTGACCGAATCGAGCACAACCTTGAGTTTCGCTCGCTGAATCGGCTCCCCATCGAGGTTTGCCAACACCTTTTTGACGTGTATCTCGTGGCCGCGCTGATCGCGTGTTACAGCAGGAGGTGTGCGGGGTTCGGGGCGGCGAAAGTCACGGTGTTTGAAGCGGCGTGAGATTTCGTCAACGTCGTGTCTTGCCGAGGCGATGCCGCAGGCGTTGAGGCATTTGAGCCCGTTCCACTCGATCGGGTTGTGGGAGCCGGTGACGACCAGTCCGCCGGCTGCCCGATGCTCGGTGATCATCACGGCGACCGTCGGGGTGGCGACCACGCCGAGGTCGATCACCGCGCACCCGGCAGCGGTGAGGCCGGCGACGGCTGCCCCACAGAGCATCTCGCTCGATGGCCGGGTGTCGCGTCCCACACACAGCGTGACGTGCGATCCGCCGGTGGTCTGCGTGACGAATGAGCCGAACGCGGCGGCATAATCG
This sequence comes from Planctomycetota bacterium, assembly GCA_022566725.1. Lineage (GTDB taxonomy): Bacteria > Planctomycetota > Phycisphaerae > Phycisphaerales > SM1A02 > JADFFQ01. The sequence goes on along the minus strand of JADFIM010000001.1, from coordinate 52,170 downwards.
GCGGCCACAGCGGGGGTCATCGATTCGCCCACGATCCCCCGGGCACCGGAGACCGAAAGCATCAATGGCGCGTCTGGCGAGTCCGTCATGGGCGCTAAGGATATCCGCTTTGCGCCAAGAGCCCCCGCATATGCATACGGGGCTATGAGGGTCATCGCCGCGGATGCATTTGGGCGGGGTCTTGGCGGCTTATACTCTCGGCGCAATGTATGAGGTGACCGTTGAGCAAGTATTCCGTGCGGCCCATGCCATCACCCTGGCCGGGCAGCGCGAGCAAACGCATGAGCACGAGTGGCGCGTGCGGGTCGTGGTCGGGGGCCAAGAGGTCAACCACGACGGCGTGCTCTGCGATTTTCATTGGCTGCAGCGCCAGCTGGACGTCATCTTAGCGCCGCTTGAAAATCAGGATCTGAATGCGGTCGCGCCATTTGATCGGGTCAATCCGACCGCTGAGCATGTGGCGCGCCATATCGCCGAGGCGATCGGCGCAGTACTCCCGGCGGGACTTGCGTTACGCAGGGCGACCGTGACCGAGGCGCCGGGGTGCACCGCGACCTATAGGCCGCAGCGCCCACGCTCGGCCGGCGGCGCGTAGCGAAGGCCCAGGACACCTCGTGTGATGGATTCGCCGCTGGGCGGTGGGGCGTGATGACTCAATCAGACAAATAGACTTCGGTTCGCGGCATGGCGGAGGCCACCAAACGAAGGACCCGCTGATTGTCACCGTCGAGTGTCACGCTCATGTTGTCATCGGGCACAACAGTGAGATCGATCGTGGCCCGGTACAGCCTGCGACCGAGCTTGTACTCGAGGGTGAACGGCCGGATGTAGTCGCCGGGATTGTTCGGATCATCTTGCCTGATGACGCCTTCGAGCAGCAGGTGCCACTCGTTGAGGCCGCCGGGGTCGCGAATCACATAAAGGGCTTCCTCCAACTCGACCCATCGCAGTTCCAGCACCTCCCCGTTGGGCGTGAGGAACTGAATGAAGTCATCTTGGACGAGTGAATCCTGCGGGTTGACGGGGAACGGCCCGAACTCCCGCCCGGTGCGGATCAGCGTCAACATGCGATTCATGATCAGCCGGCTGATGGTATGGGTGGAGGCCTCCTCAGTGGTCGCTTGGTAAGCCATGAACGATGCGTCCAGGGCGACCATGGTGGCGGTGAGCAGGGTCGCGGTGATGACCAGGGCGATGAGCATCTCCACGAGGTTGAATCCCCGCCGGGCGGTCCGCCACGGTCGAATCCGGCGTGGGGTTGGCGTGCGTGTGGGGCTCACATCGACCCTCCTTCGGTGTAGGTGAGTGGATCGGCGTTGATGCTGATCGGCCAGGGGATTCCGTCGGGGAGCTTGGCGTCGGGGTCGTAGCGCAGCGTGATCTCGCCGAAGCCCACAAAGCTGGCGTCGGCGGTATCGACGCCTTCACCGTCGCCATCCGACGGGCCGAAGTAGCCGATGGTGGTGTTGAATGCGTCGGTGAGCCCGCCGTAGAACAATGGCCCCACACCCGCCTCGGGGCGGAAGGTCATCAGCAACGTGCCGTGCACATCGGCCGTGCCGCGAATGTCCAGGATGCCGGCCACGATGGTCCCCTTGAGCTTGACCTTGGGTGTAAGATTGGGATCGACATCCTGCTCGTTGGTGAAGTTGCCGACGTCCGCCGACCAGCCGGGCATGAGGATCGAGCTCTTCTCGAGCTCCTCGATATCCTCGGGGACCATGCCGAGAATCGCATCCTGCCAGCCTTGGGCGTCCGGATTGCCGTCGGCAATCTCCTGCAACAGATCAGGATCATTCGGATCGATGTAGAACCGAGTGGTGCCGGTGAACTGAATCTTGTTGCGCCAGTGGAAGTATTCGTTGGGCTTGTCGCCGGTGACCGAACCGATGAACGTGCATCCATCGAAGCGGACGTTGTTCGACCGCACGCGCGTGTCCGGCCAGGTGCCGGTCCCGTTGACGGGTGCGGCCAGGGTCGGGTACTTCTCGGACATTTCGCCCCCGGTAATGAGCCCATCACCGTCGGCGTCATCCCATAACAGCGCCCCGGCGTAGTTCCAGTTCTCGTGGATGCAGTCCACGTCGGTCACGATGTAGGTGACGCCGATGAACGTGCAATCGCGGAATAGGCCGTTGTTGCCCATCGGGATTCGCACGTTGGTGAACGTCATGTTCTCGTAGATCGGCCGCTGGTAGTAGTCATACGGCGCGCCACCTGCGGCTTGGGCGCCGAAGGGCACGTCCTCCCACGTGGCGTCCGAAGGGGGGATGTACAGTGCGGCGCCGACGCCGTCTTGTGCATCCACCTGGAGTTGGAAAGTGGCCAGGGCCTGGGCGTTGAACCAGGTCTGCGCGTTGGTGAACATGTCCGTGTTGAGCTCGCGGAGCTCCTCCTCGTCGGCTTCGAAGATGGCCGGGGCCTGATCGAGGCCGGGACGCACGGGGCCGTGCACGATCGTCTGGTAGCTGTCCCCGTGGGCGGCTTCCCAGGCTGCGCGGGCGACGGCAAAGACCAGCCGGCCGTGCACCTTGGCGTACAGGTCGTTGGCGTCGATCACGCCGTCGTTGTAGCCCAGCGCGATGTCGGTGGCGGTCCCCGGTACGCCATCGCCGTCGCGATCGGGATAGGCCTCATCGATCAGCCTGAACAACTGGTCGTCGATGCCCATGAATTCGTCGGCGAGCACGATCCTGCGGTCGCCGTTGCCGTCGAAATGGGCCAGGAAGAGGTCGAAGTCATCGACGTACTCATCGAGGTCGTAATCCACAAGCACCCCGGGAGCGGCATTGATGCCTTGTACTTCGATCGGGTGGTCGGGGCGAAGCCGCCCGTCGCCGTCAACGTCGAACGCCGCCACTTGGGTGAAGAAGGTATCGAGATTTACATCCAGGGGGGGGTCGAGGAAGTAAAAGTCGCTGCGCATCACCAGCGGGTCGCCGTTGGCGGTACCTAATTCAGCTAGGTTGGGTGTGCCATCTGGGTTCACGCCGTACCGCGAGCCCAGCGGGCCCTCGATGCGGACGTTCTTCCCGATCATGATGCGATTGGGACTGATGATCGCGAACTCGATCTTCTTATCAATGCGGAAATCCATCTGCAACGTGCGGGTGATATTGCGGTCCACGCCCTGGCTGGTGATGCGAAGGTACGGGGCGTTCACGATCAGCTCGTACTTGACCCGGAAGTACGGGCCGTTCTCACTCGGCGTACCGTCGGCATTGGTCGTCAGCGCGATCGGCCGGACGCGCAGCGTGCCAAGCATATCGATCTCGGGCAGGGCCATGTCGCCGGGTTCCGGCGTGATGTCGTGGGAGTCTGCAAGATGGGCGTTGCGCACGGCGTCCACCACGCCCAGCGGATCTATCGCTTCGGTGTATCCCACCGGCGGCAGCACCTCCACGGCGCCGTCGGCCGCGACGTACCCTCCCAGCCAAAGTTTGTGGCCGAAGTTGTCGTCGATAACGCCCTTCTCCACGACGAATCGGCTTGATTCGGTAGCGAGGCGCCGGGCGGCGAAGACGAGTCCCGTCTCGGCTGCGCTCATCGCCCGCGAGACCTTCATGGCCGAGTCCGCGGTGCGAAGGTTGCCCTGGGCGACCACGGCCATGGCCGCCGTCAGCGATCCGAAGATGACCAGGAACATCATCGCCAATATGGATGACACGCCGCGACGAGGCGAGGGCCGCTGCGCGCGGGCCCGTGATTGCCGCTGGAGACCATTGCTCAACGTTCTGGGAAGCTGCGGCATTGATCTTTCTCCACGCCTCCGTGTGCTGCTGCGGGTGAAAAGCCCGCTCCAATCGATCATGGCGTCGTTCACTTGCGAGCGATCCATCTGACTCTGGTGATCTCGACGGGGTTCTGATCGCTGGGACTTTGGTAGGTCACAGTCACCTCCATCAGCATCATGTTGGTTGATGCATCCAGCTCGATGCTGGTGATGTCGAACGGATCGACGTTGAAGGCGCGTACGATTTGAGTCCAGCCGTCCATGTTGGCGATGATCTCTCGGCGGGCGTTGATCGGCCCGTTGCCGAGCCCGGCTGAGAAGATCAACCCGGCGCCATCGCCGTCGAAGTCGTCGAGGTCGTCGAAGTCGCCGACCCAGAGTTCGTTGTTTCCCTCCGGCCCCCAGAAGGCGTCGCCGGTGACCGGATCATGCCGGGGCAGATTCCAGGTCATCTCGCGGATCTCGTTGGCCAGCGCGGTTGCGGTGCTGACATGCGTTGACCAGGAGTTTTTCTTATGAAACGCCTGCTGGGCGGTGACCATGGCGAGCACCCCGACCCCGACAATGATCGTGGCCAGTGCGGTCTCGATGAGCGTGAAGCCGCCGAGGCGGCGCCGCGAGATCGGCCGCGATCGCCCGGTCGTGTTCCGGCTCCGGTGACTTGCCCCTGTGGCTCGTGTCAGTGCAGCGACGATCATCATGCTGCTTTCTCCACGCCTCCCTCGGTTGTCAAATCACCCCCCAACGAGCGAACTCATCTTGAAGATTGGCAGAATGATCGCCATGGCAATGAACCCGACGACCGATCCCATGAGGATGATCATGATCGGCTCGATCATGCCGGTGACGGCCTTGATCGCATCGCGCAAGGTTTTCGCATAGAAAGTCGAAATCTCGTCAAGGACCTCACCGAGCCGCCCGGACTCTTCACCAGCAGCGACCATCTGAACCACCGAAGTGGGCAACAGCTTGGATTTGATCAGCTCGACCTGCATCTTCTTGCCCTGTTTGACGGCCGCGTAGACGCGCCGCCACATTCGCTTGTACAGCAGGTTGCCCGTGATATCTCCGGTAATGGCGAGCGCATCGAGCATGGGAACGCCGGCATTGAGCAGCTCTCCCATCGTGTGCAGCGAACGGCTCACGTATAGCGCCCTGAACATTCGGCTGAACAGTGGTACGGTGAGCTTGGCCTTGTCGAACCAGAAGCGGCCCAGGTCGGTCTTGAGGAAGAGGAAGAACGCAGTGAAGCCGACGGCCCCGCCGACCAACAGCGTCCACCAGTAATGAACCATCCAGTCCGATAAGCCCATGAGGAACTTCGTCGGCCAGGGCAGTATGGATTCCTTGCCCTCGAACACACTGGCGAACCTGGGAAGAACGAAAGTAAGCAGAAACGTCGTCACCCCGATGGCCATGGTGGCGATGATCCCCGGATAGATACTGGCGCCGATGACCATCTTGCGGGTTTCGAGCTGCTGGGAAATGTACACGGCGATGCGGTCCAGCATCTTCGCGAACGAGCCGGACATCTCTGATGCTCGCACCATGTTCACGTACAGTTGGCCGAACAGCCTTGGGAACTTCGCGATGGCCTCGGAGAACTGCTTACCCGACTCCACGTCCATCTTGATGCTCAGGAGGATCTTCTTGAACTTCGGATTGGTCACCTGATCGGCGATGCCATCCAGCGCAAGGCGCAGGGCGATGCCCGCTCGAATCATCACCGCCAACTGGGTGGTGAAGTCGAGAATGTCCTTCTGGCTGGGTCCACTGGAGTAGTTCAGTGCCTTGAGCCGACTGCTCCATTGGGCTGCGTTGGATTGAACAGGCACCAGCTGCAGCAGGTGATGACCGTTCTTGCGCAGGATCGCTGCGGCCGTGGCTGCGCTGTTGGCGGCCAGGACCCCAGCCTGAATCTGACCAGACGGATGTCGCGCTTGGTATCGGTATTGCGGCATCGAATTTGGTACTCAGGTCACTAGGCCGCGAGTTGTCGTTCCAACTTGTCGGGGTAGGCGGCCTGGGCGATGGCGTCCTCGCGGGTGATGAGACTGTTGAAATAGAGCTGGGCGATCGAGTTGTCCAAACTGATCATTCCCATCTGACGATTGGTGTCGATGACGTTGGGAATCTCAAACGTTCGCGATTCGCGAATGATGTTGCGAACCGCAGGCGTGCACAGCATCACCTCGACGGCCGGCACCATCCCCGGCTGATCCATACGGCTGAACAGCGTTTGGGAGACGACGGCCTGCAGGGTGTTGCCCAGCATGGACCGGATCTGGTTCTGCTGGCCGGCGGGATACATGTCGATGATTCGCTCCACCGTCTGCGAGGCATTGACCGTGTGCAGCGTCGAGAGAACCAGGTGGCCGGTCTCCGCAGCGGAGATGGCCAGCGCCGTCGTATCCAGATCTCGCATCTCGCCGACAAGAATGATGTCTGGATCCTGACGCAACGCGTGCTTGAGCCCCGAGGCGAAGCTGGGCATGTCATCACCAAGCTCGCGCTGCTCGATGAGGCACTTGTTTGATTCGAAGGTGTACTCGACAGGGTCCTCAAGCGTAATGATGTGCTTGCGATACCGATCATTCATCGCCTGAATCATCGACGCAAGGGTCGTTGATTTGCCCGAGCCGGTGTCGCCGGTGACCAGCACCAATCCTCGAGGCAGGAATGTCAGGCGACTGATGATCTCAGGGAGATTCAACTCTTCCAACGGTGGTGCATCGGCCTTGATCGCCCGCATGGCCAGCCCGATACCGCCTCGCTGCTGGTGAGCATTCACGCGATATCGGCCGAGGCCCTCGACTTCGAAGGAAAAGTCGAGGTCCTTCAACTCCTCGAAGCGGGCCATCTGAACCTTTGTGATCATCTCTGAGAGTGCCTCGTGCACACTCTCGGGCGTGAGAATCGGGTAATCCATCGGGGTGATCACCGTGTGGACGCGCATCATCGGCGGATGACCGCTCACCAGGTGGATGTCCGAAGCATCATGTTTGTTGGCCGTAGAAAGAATGCCTTGAAGTTGCATGTGAGCTCTCTCTGGGTTGATCCGGCAGCCTTCAATGCAGGCGGTCAAGGGCATATCGACACGCCGATAGCGGTGCATAACTGCTCAAGGGCCAGGGAGTTGCCCCAGGCTGGCGGTTGTGCGGTCGACTCAGCTTGTAAGGGTCACGCAGCGTGGGAAAGGCACATCGGCGGGGCCGGGGCCACACAGCACCAAGTCGATCAGGGCCTTGCGGGCAGGCGGACCTGACCGCGATGGGCGAAGCTGATCTTCGGCCGCCGAACGCCGGTTTCGAACAGCAGGCGGGCGAGGTCGCCTGGTGAGTTATATTGCACAGTTCCGGTAAGTGCGTAGGTCACCTTCCCGGCGCGCGCTGCAGGAGTCCATCCGAGCCGGGCGAAAGGGACAACGGCGGGAATGGTCAGTTGTCGAGTCCCGGAAGCGCTCAGCGTGGCCTCGGCTGCGCGTCTGCCTTGGTAAACCGGCCTGCCGTCGATCGCAAGGCTGTAGGTGAATTCATAGAGGACCAATGCTTCATTGCGTGGGTTCTTCAGTTCAAGCACGAATGCCAGGCTCAGAGCCTCGTCACTCGATTCAGTCAGCGCGACTTGGGCCAGGGAGATCGTCGGCGAGCGGTGTCCCGCGCAGCCGAGAAGCGACCAGAGCATCAAACCCGCCACAGTCGTGCGAATGATGCCTTGCGGCGGACAACACATGCGTCCACTGTATCGTGAGTCGGTCACTCAGTCGAGAGTGAGCCAATCGTCGCCGTATCTGTTGTTCCGGGCGACCGCGGTATTGTCGAGGCTATCGAACCGGGCTGGAGGGACGACGTATCGGACAATTCGCACACCAGCACGGGCGGGACGCCCGTGACGCCAGCTCCGCGCCAGAGAAAACACTCGGTTTGAGGAAATGAGCGTGATGGCCAGGTCGCCGAGTCTGAGAAGGATGATCCCCACAATCAAGACCACGACGCGCCTTGACCGATCACGCCGTTGACGCTCCTGTTTCGCCATGCCGTCCGGATCGCTTATGACGCCAAGGCTCCTACTCTGCCGCTTGCCTGCGCACCGATGACTGGATGCGCCTTCATCGGTTGTCAGGACGGTTCGGCTGAATCGCAGCCCCCTACCATACGGCGGAGAACATCACGCGTGATTCATGACCGCGACCACAACATGACGAGTGGTGTAGTCCGCCGGGGGTCGAGCGGCGGAGCCTTGCGGCGCCTGGTCGTCAGCTTGGCGGTCTTGTGCCCGCTTATCGGGGCGACCGCGCCGCAGGCGAACCCAGTCTATGTGGATGCTTCGCCCCGGGCGTGGGAGCTGTTTCGCCTTGCCCGGGACCAAGCCAGGGACAACGTCTCTGAAGCCGTTCGGATCTACCAAGAGCTGCTTGACGATTATGCGATGAAGCTGCTGCCGGTCAACGAGACCTCAGCGGATCATTTCGTTGCCGTCAGGGCTCGAGTGCTCGCGGAAGTATTGGGCGATGATCGGCTGCTCAAGAGGTATCGGCTGACTGAAACGGCCCAGGCCCGGCGCCTGCTGGAGGCAGGGCAGTTACGACGCCTGGCGATCACGCGCTCGACCACAGAACCGGGGCTGGAGGCACTTCTTCGACTTGCCCAGGACGATCTGGAATCGGCCCGGTTCCACTCGGCCATGACCTGGCTGTGGCAGGCGGTGAAGCATCCCGATCTACGCCCACAGCGGGCCGCGCATTGTTGGTTCATGCTCGGCCTGGCAGCACACTACGTCTCAGATGCATCCAATCTGGAGCGTGCGGTCCGCTCCCTGACGGATCTCGGAACCGACGGCCAGGTGCTGAAGAGCCGGCTCGATGCCCTCATCATCACCAGCCCCGATGGAATCGGGGCGACGCCGGTTCAGCAGGGAATCTCGCCGCTGGATCGAGCCCGATCGGCCGACCTTGACCAACTGGTTGGGCAGCCGATCTGGTCGATTCGCCTCTCAGACATGCCGCTGGGTCGCCGTCTGATCGACCCCATCAGCGGTGAGCCACCGGCGAGCCGACTGGTCGAGCAGCTCCAGCGGTCGGGCGCGATGTTGACCGCCGCCGCGACGGTCTCCGGTTCGGCGGCGTATGTCAACGAAGGCCGAACCATCCGTGCCGTGGACCGATTCACCGGTCGGCCGCTTTGGCCGCCGTATGTCGATCGGCCGATGATGCCGGCTATCGACCAGCTCAGCCGACAGATCGCCGATCTCAATATCGTCGCCCTGAGCGACGGGGTGCTGGTCACGCTCACCGGCCATGCCTACGCCGATCCGGTGACCAGCGACCGCAAAGTAATTTGCTTGGATGCCCAAGACGGTGCTTTGCGGTGGGAGGCTCGGATTGATCATCTGGCGGGAGGCGGCGAGCTTGACGGCCTGTTCCCCCACGGGGCGCCCGTCATCACCGAGGGAGGCGTGTACGTGCTGGCTCGAAAGATCAGCCGGCAGTTGTTGACCAGTTGCTACATGATCGCGCTGGACCTTGAGGATGGTCGACTTCGATGGGTTCGACATGTGGCCACCAGCGGGGGGATTCGCGCTCACCGCTCCCGGCCATTCTCGACGCCCGTCTTTCACCGGGGTGATCTGGTCGTCGCCACCGCGATCGGCGCCGTGGCGCGGATCAACGCCGCAACCGGCCAAACCCGATGGCTGCGTCGCTACCACCCGCCGTTGAGCGCCTCTTTTTCAGATCGCCGGCCGTGGGAGATGGTCGGGCCCGTGGTTACGCCTCGCGGGGTGCTCGCCCTTCGGCCGGACCACCGGCGTGTGGTGTTACTGGATTGGGACACCGGCGAGGAGATCGAAAGCGTCGGCACCGGACCCGAGGCATGGGACTCGCCACGCTATTTCCTTGCAGACGAGCAGTCGGTGTATGCGGTGGGAAGCGAGATACGCGCCTTCTCACTCGATAGCCTCGACCGTCCGATGTGGCGGTTTCCTGACGCGGCGCAACACGCGGACCACCCATCTGGATTCGGCGTGGACGGCGCTGAGATTCGTGGTCGGGTTCAGTTGGTTGACGGCGCGCTGATTGTGCCGACGCATGATGGCCTGGTGGTGGTTGACGTCGAGACCGGCCGGGTCCTGCACCGCATTGATGTGGAGTTGGGCGGTAATCCGCTCGTGGCCGGGTCACAGTTGATCCTGGCCGGAAGCGACCGCTTGCAGTCCTACATGCCGTTGAGGCGAGCCGAGCAGATGCTGCGCCAGCAGCTCGCTGCAGCGCCGAGCGATCCCGCCCCGGCCATCGCTCTGGTTCGTCTGGGCATGCGGGTGCGCGATCTGGATCTGGCGCTGGAGGCGGCTGATCTGGTGCTCCGAACCGTCAACAACGCGCCAACTGATCGCGATCTGAGTCGCGCCCGGCGTGAGCTGCTCGACATACTCCTGGAGCTCGATCAGAAAGGAATCGCTCAGACCATCGAGCAGGGCGAAGACCTTCATGCCAAGATTGGATTTGTTGCCTTTGAATCGGATCAGCGGGTGGAGCACTTGCTGGCCTACGGCCAGTGGTTGTCATCCCATGCCTTGGGCGGAGCCGTGGAGGCCTATCAGGCGATTCTGTCAACGCCGACATTGGCCGCCGCCGGCCGAACGTGGGATGGGGTGGTACGGCCGGCGGCAGCCTGGGCCGCGCAGCGGATTCGCTCGCTCATTGAGGCTCACGGGCAGGAGGTCTATCGACCTCAGGCCGATCTCGCCCGTCTCCGGTTGCAGATGCTTCGGCGCGATCCACGCGCCAAGCCTGAGCAGTTCATCGCGCTCGCCCATGAGTTCCCATTCTCGGATTCGGCAGTTGAGGCGGGGGTTCGCGCCGGGGCCGGTGGTGACGATCGCACGACTGCGGATGCTCTGACCGCGGTCTATCGCCTGGCACCTGGGCAGCAACGGGCAACCCGGCTGCTCGGATTGCTCGTATCAAACAGTGAACAGGCCGGATGGCTGAGTCACGCTCGGGCAGTGTTGCAGCACGTGGTGGATATCTACGGGGATACGTCGCTGATGAGCACCGTTGGCCGGCGTGACGCGGCGACCTGGCTTGCGTCACTGAAGGTGGGGACCACGGCACACCGCAGACCGTGGATCGGCGAAGCCGTGGGTCTTGCTGACCGTCTGCCCGAAGCACTCGTACCGTACTACTGGCCGGTGACCGCGGCACCGCCTCCCGATCGCGCGTTGCTCTATGATTCGCCTTCACTGCATCTCATCACCGGCCCGAGGCGTGATCCGTTGTGGTCCACCGACCTGAAGGATCACGATACACCCTACATCCTTCGGTTCGATTCGCGCGGTTTGCTTCTCTGGGTGATCTCGGATGTGGGCGACACGCGTGCGGTGCTCATCGACCCGGCCGACGGGACGCAACGATGGACCACGCCGAGCTTGACGGATCATCTGGGTGACCCCGACCCAGATCGCCCCGGTGCCCGCGGCGGTGATCATCGGATGCCCAACGGTCAGCCGTTGGACCCTTCGGAAATACTCCCGTTGGTTAGTTCCAACGCACTGGTCCTCGTGCGGCGATCGGGTGAGGTGATTGCCTTCGATCCCGGCGAGGGCACAACTCCCCGCTGGCCGCGGGCGCTGAATCGCGGGCTCGACGAGGTCCACGAGGCACAACTGCGCGATTTCGCTCTCGTGCTGGCCGGCGTGCAAGTGTCCGATGAATCAGGCGATCGAGTACCGAAAATCCTGGTGGTCAATCCCAATTCGGGCGAGACGATCTACAAAATCACACCGCTTGGCGGCTTGGGAGTGAAGTGGATGACCATCGGACCGCTTGGTTCGATGGTGTACGGCACTGCAGCCGGCATCGAGATGGTGGATCTGCTGTCGGGTGAGACACTGTGGGCGAACGTGTCCCGGGCGGCGAAAGGGGCGCACCGCGCCTGGCCGGCGGGCGGATATGTAGTCGTCCAGAGCCCATCGGCTCAACATTCCGATGGCATGAACCCGTTGCGATCAATCCGATTGCAAGACGGCGCCATGTCACCGCCGTTTGATACTCCTTTTCAAGGTGTGGGCGATCGCCTTGACTTGAGGGACCTCCTCATTGACGACGGCCGGATCTTCGCTCGATACGGGCATCGAATCGTTCGCTTCGACCACCAGGGAAGAATATTGGGAGCCGAGATGGTCGGCGCCCCGCGCGATTACAAGTGGTTGTTGCCGACTGGCGATCGGCTGGTGGTGATCAGCCGATACAAGAGCGAGCAGGTGACGAATCCCGGCCTATCGGGCCGGCAGACGCAGCACACCTATCGGCTCTACGCGTTGTCGGAGAATTGCAAGCTCATGGGCGAGGTGTTCCAACTTCCGTCACTCCCCCAACGGCTCACGCAAGCGGTGGTGATCGATGGCTGGGTTTTCCTGTCCACGGCCTCCTCGACGGTAGCCGTTGCCGTACCACACAACCCGTGAGACTTGAGGGTGCCGAACTCATCGATGCTTCGCTGGAGCCTGGAGTTTACCCGGCCGGGACCTTCCGATCGCCCGGCTGGGCGGGCGTCGGCCTGTCAGCCGGCCTGCGGAGCACGCGGGCTATGGGCAGGGGCTGGGCGGGGGAAATAGGCCGGCCCCATGGGGTTGACTTCTCTGGCGGAGTCGATCCAATACGGCGCGCTACCAGGCACAGGCACCTTATCGAATCGCGGAGTTCAGTTGATGTCAGAGTTCACCGGAGTTTCGTCCTCCTCTGGAATGATTCCTCTCCAAGGCGGCGGCCTGGTCGAGGCGGTCGATGAAGCCCCCAACTTGATCTTGGACGAGAGTATTTCGCTGAAGCCCAATTGCAGCGTCTTGTCGGTCCCTTTGCCGGGTAAGAACGCTGCGGAGCATGACGACGACCGCGACGACGAAGAAGATCTCGAGCTGGATGAGGAAGATGAGGACTTTGACGAGGACGACCTTCTCGACGAAGACGATGAAGAGGACGACGATGAAGAAGAGGTTCTTCTCGAAGACGAGGAGTTCGAAGATGACGAATCGGAGTAAATGCTTGTTGTGATCAGCGCGGCTGCCGGAAACAGAAGTCACCGGCTGCTTGGCGGCGGGGCAGCGCTCAGCAAGGCAGGAGATCTGACGAGCGATCGGAAGTGAGCGGTGTTGCGATAGCGACCTGCCCGCAAAGCCGCGGTGTGATCCGGCGTCTGGGTTGTGTCAGACCTTGGCCGACCGCTTGTGGTTGCCCCGCGTGAGTTCTAAAGCACGGCCATGGACCCCGTCTCCCATCGCGGCCAAAGCGTCACACAGCCTGGTTACGGCACGAACGTGCGGGTACAGTTGCCGAAGCTCGGTAAGCTTCTCGGCCATGGCAACATCGTTGTCGCGGTAGAGTCGCTTGTAGGCGTCTTTAACGGCTTCGATGTGCTCGGGGCAGTAGCCTCGTCGGGTCATGGCGATGGAGTTGACCGCCCGTACTTCAGCGGGGTTGCCTTCGACAATCATGTAAGGCGGGACATCCTTGGCAATGCGGGCCAGCCCGCCGACGAAGGCACACGTGCCGACCGTCGCAAAGTGATGCACCCCCGCGCCGCCGCCGATACTTACGCCGTCCTCGATCCGAACGTGGCCGGCAAGCATCACCTGATTGGCGATTGTTACGTGATCCGCGACCTGACAGTCATGGGCAATATGCGATGCGACCATGATGAGATTGTCGCTGCCAATCCGCGTCACACTGTCTCCGTCGCTGGTGCCTCGGTGGATGGTGACATGCTCGCGGATAAGGTTGCGGTCGCCAATGACACAGTGGACCGGCTCGCCTCGGAATTTCCGATCCTGGGGGTCTGCGCCCAGCACGGCAAACGGATAGATCTGGTTGTCCTCGCCGAGCGTTGTGAGTGATTGGATGATGACGTGATTGTGTAGCACTGTTCCTCGGCCGATCGTCACCTTCGCCTCAATGACGCAGTATGGACCGATCCGCACCGAGTCAGCGATTCGGGCAGATGGGTGAACGATCGCGGTGGAGTGGATTGTTGGCATCAGTTCTGCTCGCGGTCGGTACCGGGCCTGTGGGTACCGCCCCGGTCAATCGTGCTCCGCGTCAACCATCATGAACTTGATCATTGCTTGAGCCGCAACTTTGGTGCCGACGAACGCTTGACACTTGACGGTGGCAGATCGAGGCTTGGCTCTCACCGCCACAGCTTCGAGAATGAGTTGATCGCCGGGGGTCACCGGGTGGCGGAGCTTGACCTTATCGAGGCTTAGCAACACAGCGATCTTGCCGGTGTGCTCCAGCTTCTGGCTCATCAGGAGACCCCCGAGTTGGGCCATGGCCTCGACGATGAGCACTCCCGGCATAATCGGCGTTCCGGGGTAATGGCCACTAAAGAACGGCTCGTTGATCGTCACATTCTTGACGCCGATCGCCTTGCGATCGCCGTCCATCTCCACGACCCGATCCACCAGCAGCATCGGGTAGCGGTGGGGCATCAGCCGCTGGATCGCGCGGACATCCAGCTTGCGGCCGTGGAGCAGGATCTCCTGGCGATGGGCCGCTTCCATCTGTTCGACAATCTTGATGCACAGCTGTCGATTGAGCTCGTGGCCGGACTTGTACGCCACGACCTGCCCGTGCACTTCGCAGCCGACGAGGTATAGATCGCCCAGCAGATCCACAATCTTGTGCCGCACGGGCTCGTCGTCGTACCGGTACTGGTTGTCAATGGGGCCATCGTCGTCGATGACCAAGACGTCTCTTGGGGAAAGGTGCCGGCACATCCCCCGATCCCATAGTGCTTGCGCCTCCTCCTTGAGGCTGTAGGTGCGGGCTCGTGCAAGCTCATTCCGATAGTCGCCATTGCTGGAGGCATATGTTTGGATCTGGCGTTTGATTCGATGGGAGTTGTGCCCGTAGTCGAGGTCGAAGATCACTCGCAGCTCGTCCTCCCGGGTGGGAAGTGCGGTGAGCATGGCGCCGCCCGCCTCGACGACGATGGGCTCGGTGATGCGGAAGACGCGCCGCGGCGAGTCCTGTTCGATCAGACCGACCTCGATGATTGGATCAACAAACTGGGCCGGTGACCCGTCGCCGCAGGGCAGCTCCGGCCCGTCGAGCCGAATCAGAGCGTTGTCGACGCCCAGCCCAGCGAACGCCGACATACAGTGCTCGACGGTTTCGATCGACGTGTTCTCCAATGCCAGCGTGGTTCGACGGGCTCGCCGGGCAATGTACTGGACCAGCGCGGGGATCTGAACCGGCGGGGCGACGTCTATTCGCTCGAAGACGATGCCGTGGTTCGGTGCGGCGGGTAGGATCGTCGCGGTTGCTTCTTCACCTAGAAGAAGACCCCTTCCCGAGACCGTCACCTCACCGGCGAGGGTGTGTTGCATCGGCTGCTTAGTGGTCGCACCGATGCCTGGTTCATCTGTTTCAGGCGCATCGAGCATGGTCTGATGTGGTTGTCGCAACGTTTCACGATCCGGCATAGTAACGGGCGAACTTACAACTGCTCCACCTTCAGCAGCTGGGATACACGGTGCATCCAGTCGGGTAGCTTACGGATGGAGGCGAATTGACGCAATTTCTGATGGACCTCGTCGGCAGGGCTCCCGAGGTAGGTGTCTCCGGCGGGGATGTCCCGCATCACGCCGGATTGGGCGGCGATCGTTGCGCGGTCGCCGATCCGGACATGCTCGGTAATACCCGCGGCCCCGCCAATGCGGACACCGTCACCCACGATCACCGATCCGCTGAGCCCGGCCAAGCCGGCGATGACGCAGTCGCGGCCGATGCGGCAGTTGTGTCCGATCTGAACCAGGTTGTCGATCTTCGTGCCCGCGCCGATGACGGTTGTGCCGAACTTGCCTCGATCGACGCAGGAATTGGCGCCGATCTCTACGTCGTCCTCGATGACCGCCGTGCCGATTTGCGGCACCTTCAGCAAGCCGGACCCGTCGGGCGACGGCCGGTATCCGAATCCATCGGCACCGATCGAAACGTTCTGGTGGAGGATCACGCGGCGCCCAATGCGGCAACGCTCTCGAACGACCGTGTTGGCGTGGAGCACTGCGTCGTCGCCGATTTGCACGGTCCCATAGATGCGGACACCGGCGTGCAACACTGCTCGGTCGCCGATGTTCGCTTGCTCATCAATGCTCACGTGGGGCCCGATCCGCGCGCCGCGACCGATCGTCGCCGTTGAGTGAATCACCGCCGACGGATGCACTCCAATCTGCGGCAGCAGTTCCGACGGTTCGAACAGGCGCAGCAGTTCGATCATCGCGAGTTCGGCGTCCGGCACGAAGATCAAGGCCTGGGCATGGCGGTCGCGATCGGAAGGTTCGAGCCCTTTGCTGACCACGGCTGCGCCGGCCGCCACCTCTCGCCAGCGCCCGGCGTGGCTGGTGTCAGCGATGAACGTGATTTCTTCTGCGGTTGCCTCGTCCATCGAGTTGACGCCAACGATCCGAATATCGCCTCGTCCGCGCAGCTCGCCGGCCACGCGCTGGGCCAGATCGGAGGTCGTGTATACCGTCGTCGTGCTATTCATGGCTCTGAGGCATGCCGCGCCGGCGGCGGGGAGGATTACCTCTGGTTGATCCACCCGATCAGCTCGTCCGTGATGTCGAACGCCGGGTCGGCGTACACCACCCGCCGCAGCGATATCTGTTGAACGATCTGGAGCTCGCTGCCCTCTTGGAGATTGACCCGCGAGTCATCGGCAAGGATGTAATCAATGCCGTGGGCTCCTGCAAAGCTCCCTGCGGCCCTGACGATCTGATCGAAGATATCCATGCGGGCTTCCGCCCGCCTGGCGCCAAGCTTTACCTTGTTGAACTCAACCAAAGCACGGAAATCCAGTGCAACCTGTTTGTATTCCTTCTCCGCCTTCTGGTATTGAGGTGTGCCACGAACAAGCAGGTCCAGGTCCTGCTCGAGCCGCTTGGCTTCCTTCCGCATCGCGTCTGCCTCCCCTTGGAACCGCTGCTTCAGTTGGTCCAGTTCTATCTCCGCCTCGGCCCGCAGGCCACTATCGTTGAAGACCTTCTCCAGATCAACGCTGGCGATGATGGCCGGGCGAGACGGGGCAATAGACCACAATGCGTAGGAGGGGGCGACAACCGCGGCCGCCAACAACAGGATGCAAAGAGCGATCGGCCGGTTCACGATCGTGCGAAGTTGAGTCATGACGTTGGGTCCTCTCGGTGTGGTGTTCAACGTCCCCATATTCTAGCTGCCGCCGGGTTGACGGCGATGGCGCCCGGGGGGGCGCAGCACGTCTGTGTTCAGACGGCAACGCCCGGGCTATGGTCCGCTGAGCGTTGCTCGGAACTCGTTGTTCATGCGGGTAATCAGGTCGTTGGTGATGTCGATGGAGGGGTTTCGGTAAAGGACCTTGCGGCTTGCGATCTGCTGGAGAATCTGCACCTGTCCCGGGATTCGAGAGTCCCTGTCAAACTCCGGCTCCTGGGCGGAGTCGTCGAGGATGACCAAGTCATATCCCTGGGCTGAGGCCAGTTCTCCGAGAGCCTCACTAATCTTCAGATAGAGGTGCTGAAGCCGCAAGGCCTTCTCCACTTCAAGTTCGGCCGCGGCCTCCTGATACCAGAACTGGAGCTTCAACTTCTCCAGCGTGATCGCATCGACGAGCTCCTCCTGCCTGTCCGGATCGGCCGCGCCTCTGAAGTCCTCTTCCATCTTCGCGATCACGGCTTGCCGGGCGTCCCTTTCAGCGGTGAGCTCGTCTGTAAGAGCATCAATCTCAGCCTTGGCCTCAGCGCGTTGGACCAACCCGTCGAAGAGCGACTCAATCTGGACCGCGACGATGACGGGCTCCTTGGGAGCAATCGTCTGAGCGGCCGGGGTTTGACTGCCCATGATTACGCCGAAAAGCAGCACGATGGTGACGAGGGGAACATTGATCCAGTGTTTGTTCGAGCTCATAGCAGTCATCCTGTAAGAACCGGCGGTGTGAGGCGGAATTCCTCGCTGAAGATGATACCCCGCGGGCAGAGTTTCCGCATTCAGCGGCTGCCCGGCCTGGCCGCGGCCGGCGATCTACGGGCTTGGTCCTAGAACGGCAGCTCCACACTGAAGCTCAAGACTTGTGTCCGGTCGCCGGCCTGCTTCTCGATTGGAATGGCGAGATCGAAGGCAATCGGCACCGGTCCGAACTGCGGGATGTAGATGCGGATTCCCGCCCCGATCGAGCTTCGATACTCGTCGAACCCGGGGTCATTGGTGACTGTGCCGGTATCGAGGAAGACCACGCCGGTGAGCGCTTCCTGGATCAGTGGGACCTCGTACTGCGCGCCGAGGAACGCAAGCCATCGTCCGCCGACCGGGTCGATGCCTTGCGTGCCGGTATCAGCTCGGATCCCCTTGGGGCTGACTTCGCGGAAATCGAAGCCGCGGAACGAGCGGCCTCCCATGAGGAACCGTTCATAAATCGGCGCGTCGCCGCCGAAGATGTATCCCACACGAGATTTGAGCTTGAGGATTGACTTTCGTCCCAGAAAGTCCTCGTGGACGGAAAGGAAGACCGTATAGTCGGCCGATACCGTCGTAAAGTCGAACGATCCGCCTAGGGCTCCGACCTGGTCAACGCTCAATTCGAATCGGCTGCCTCTGGCCGGGCGGGTGATCGTGCGCACCGTAGAGCGGGTGAGGCTCAGCCCCAGCGAGGTGAGATCGTCCGGGCCGGCAGCGTCGAACACATCCGTCGCGGCCGTAGATTCGATGTTGTTCAGCTCGACGCGCTCGAATCGGCTGTTGGCGGCGATGTCCCAGACGTCGCCGAGCCGCCGGCCGAGACTGGCTGCCAACCTCACCCGCTGTTCGTCATACTGCCTGAACCGACGATCCCGAAACGATCCGCTCACGCGAAGCGAGTTATTGGTGTCGAAGAGGTATGGCTCGGTCAGGCTGACTACATATTGGAACAGTTCAGCGCCCGGCCGGAACGTCATCGAGAAGCGCTGTCCGGCGCCGCGGAAGGCCCGGCCGCTGAGCAGCTCGCGCAGCGATTCGGGTAGGTCGGTGATATCGAAGTTCCTTTGAACCACGGAGAACTCGCCGAACACCCCTGTATCTGAGCCCGCCGCAACGCCAAAGTTTATCGAACCGGTGTTGGCCTCTTTGACTTCAACCAGCACATCGCGGTATTCGGGATCGTCCGGGTCCGGATCCTGCACCGTAATGTGCACGTCGTTGAACAGCCGGGTTTGGCGGATCCGCTCGGTTGAGCGCTCGATTTCCCTGGCGTCGAATGGGCGCCCCGGGTGAAGTCGGACGTGGCGGCGAATGACCTTGTCACGCGTCAGGAAGTTGCCCTTGACGTGTACCAGCCCGACCCTGTACTGCTTGCCCTCGTCGATCTGAAGCAGCAGATCAACCTGCGGTTCGTCACCTCTGCGATCCTCCGTCGCGTCTATTCTCACGTCCAGGTAACTCATGAGTCCGTAGGTATCCTGGAGCACTTGCAGCGACTTGCGGATCTTGTCACGACGGTAGACATCTCCGGGTTTGAGGAGCATCAATGCGGCGATCTGGTCGCGAGCAAACACCCGCAGCGGATCCGGTTCGGTCTGAATCGACCGCAGCGTGAATTGCCGGCCTTCGAGGATCAGGAAGGTGACCTTCACCTCAGTGTTATCCGGGCTGAGCCCGACGGTGCGATCCACTCGAACGTCCAAGTAGCCGCGATCCTTATAGAACTTGTCCAGGGCCGCCACGTCGTCAATGAGTTTTTCCTCATCGAGTTCGCCTCGCCGAAAGAGCGGCAAGGCGGTTCGGGTCTTGATCTCGGCGTGCAACTGTTCGTAAGTGAATGCTTGGTTGCCGTCGAACTCGATCGCCCTGATCTTTACGCGAGGTCCCTCAATGACCCGGAAGAAGAGGATCCCCGTTTCCTCCAGCTCCGATTCGTCTACGGAGACGGTCGTGAGGTAGTGCCCGCGCTGGCGATACAGCGCCGCGATCGCGCGCTTTGCGTTCTCGATGAGGAACTCGTCTCGCGGAACGCCTCTGACAAGCCGGGTCGCTGCCAGCAGGTCCTGATCGGGGATGACCTTATTGCCCACGACCTGGACCTCGGCGATGATTGCCGCCTCGATCACACGATAGATCAGCACCACTGTGCCGTCGGGCTGCAGCTCGGCCTCCGCGGTAACGGACTTGAACTCTCCCAGCCGATACAGCAGGGCCACATCGTCCTTGACGGTTTGTGGGTCGTACGGGTCGCCGACCGCGGAGCGGAGTTGGTTCCGCACCAACTGCTCCTGGACTCGCTTGAGCCCATCAATTTGGATCGCCAGGATCGGCCGATCTGCGAAGTCCGCTTCGAGCTCCTCCAGCGCCTGCCCGCAAATCGCCTGCGCAACCAGCAACACCCAAGCGAAGGTAATGAGATAACGCGCTGGGGGGGCGGTTGGTGGACGCATAGGAGTTGAGGGAGCATACCGGCCTGCCAACGCCCCAACAAGGCAAGCCCAACCGGCCGGTGGATTGACCGCGAGGCGCCGGCCGCCTACCTTCGTAGCTCGGTGGACGATGTCGATGCCGTTGGTCCAACTCGCGGATCGAATTGGCGCTACTCTTGCCGGTGGTGATGGCTCAGTGGTCATCACCGGCTGCGCGCCTATCGATGATGCACGGCCGGACCAGTTGACGTTCCTGGCCAACGCGAAGTACGCCCGTTTTCTACCTACGACGCAAGCTGCCGCCGTGATCATGGCTCCCGACAAACCGTGCCCGCCAAAGGTGATCCATGTGATTGCGGATGATCCATACTTCGCGTTTCGCAATGCTATGGTGGCGCTGCATGGATCACGCCGGCATCCGCAGCCCGTCGGCGAGGCCGTGAACGGCGTGAGCAACCTTGCTTCTGTTCATCCTCAAGCAACCATCGGCCGAGGATCAATCATCCATCCCCATGCGGTCGTCGAGGCCGGCGCGTCGATCGGCCGCGATTGCGTGCTGTATCCCGGCGCCTACGTAGGTGCCAATGGCCGGGTAGGCGATGAGTGCATTCTCTACCCCAACGTCGTGGTTTACGACCGATGCGTCCTCGGCAATCGCGTGATACTTCACGCAAACACGGTCATCGGGAACGACGGCTTCGGCTACGCCACGCACGACGGCGCTCATCACAAGATCCCTCAGACCGGCATTGTGGTGATCGAGGACGATGTGGAGCTCGGCTCAGGCTGCGTTGTCGAGCGAGCGGCGATGGGAGAGACTCGCATCGGCAAGGGCACGAAGTTCGCAGATCTGATATCCATCGGCCATGGCACGCACATCGGCGCCCATTGCCTGATCGTCTCGCTGGTGGGTGTGGCAGGTTCGGTTAAGGTCGGCAATCAGGTGGTGCTGGGCGGCCAGGTCGGCGTCACCGGGCATCTGAAAATCGGCGATGGCGTGCAGGTCGCGGCCAGAGCCGGGGTTGTGCAGGACGTCCCGAGCGGACGGAAGGTCGGCGGGGCGCCTGCCGTAGACCTTGACCTAGCCAAACGCAACCTCCTCGTCGGGATGGATCTGTACGGCCTGGCCCAGCGGGTCAAGCAGCTGGAGCGGGAGCTGGGGCGGCTCAAGCAGGACGACCCCCCGGTAGTGCAATTCCCGGCCAAGACCCGCAGCTGACGCCCCACGGCGCCACGCGTTTCACCCAACGATCTCGCGGTGCTTGGCCGGCCGGCCGTGGCCAAAGGCGTCCGATGGCGATACCTTGAGGCGATGTCTTGCACCGCCAAGCCGCCCACGCTCATCCGCAGCCCGTTCCACCAGTTCCACATCGAGCACGGCGCCAAGATGGTCGAGTTTGCCGGCTGGGAAATGCCCATGCTGTATGGCTCGATTATCCAGGAGCATCGTCAGGTTCGCCGAAGCGGCGGGATCTTCGACGTCTCCCACATGGGGCGGCTGCGGTTCACCGGCCCCGATGCCCGGCGGTTTCTCGACCTCGTCTGCACCCGCCGGATCGACGGGATGGCTGACGGCCAGTGCCGGTACTCGATTTTGTGCAACGAACGAGGGGGATGCCGCGACGATACCCTCGTCTATCGGCATGGCGAAGACGAGTACCTGATGGTCTGCAACGCGGCCAACCGCCTCAAGCTGCTCGACCACTTCCAGCAGATGCGCGGTGACCTCAGCTTTGACCTGAGCGACGAGACCATTGACACGGCCATGCTCGCGATCCAAGGGCCGAAGGTCCTCGAGCTGATTGGGGCGTTCGCGCCCCAGGTGCGGAGTTTGAAGCGTTATCGATTCCTACGTATGGCGGTGCTTGGAGTGCAGATCACGATCTCGCGCACCGGCTATTCGGGTGAGGATGGCGTTGAGGTGATCCTGCCGGCGCCGCTGGCGTCCGCGGCGATCAGCCTGCTCGTGAGTAACATTGATAGCGACGATGCCGTGGTCAAGCCGGCCGGGCTGGGGGCTCGTGACACCTTGCGCATGGAAGCCGCCATGCCGCTGTACGGCCACGAGATCACTGAGGAGATCGACCCGCTCTCTGCCGGGCTCAACTTTGCGGTCACCCTCGAGAAGGGTGACGACTGTGGCGAGGTCGGGCACTTTATCGGTCAGGAGGCGCTGAAGATGATTGCTGGCAAGGGGCTGCCGCAGCGGTTGGTCGGGCTGATTCTCAACGGGAAGCGCACCGCACGGCAGGGGATGGCGGTGCTCAGAGGTGACATCCCGATCGGCCGGGTTACCAGCGCGTGCATGAGTCCCACGCTTGGCCGGCCGATCGCCATGGCATATCTGGATGCAAAGTTTGCCGAACCCGGCGGCACCGTGCAGATCGAGCTCGCACGGACCACCGAAGCCGCCGAGGTGGTCAAACTGCCGTTTTATAAGGCTCGCTGAATCCCTTGTGCGCAATACCACCTGAGCATCGCGATTGATTTGCGCTTGTTCAGGCGCGCGCTGCAGGCGATGCGCCAGACGTCAACCGGCCTCGGCCTGATCGGGCCGATGGTTGGAGCGGTGGGCGCCCGAGGCGGGCACGTCGTTGGGATGAAGATTATCGCGGCAGAATCGGCTGGGATGTTCATCCTCCAATCGAGCCTGGAGCTTCCGAAGCGCATCGACTTCGATCTGGCGGACGCGCTCTCGGGTGAGCCCGACTTCCCTGCCGATTTGCTTCAGCGTCAGCGGCTCCTGGCCTTCGAGCCCGAACCGAAGCCTGAGCACCCTGGCGTCGCGCTCGTCGATGGCATCGAGCAGCTTGACGATCATCTGAAACTCCTCCGACTGAGCGATGACTTCATCGGGCTGCTCGCAGCGGAGATCCTCGAACATATCAGCGAAGTCAATGATCTCGCCGTCCGCGCCGACCGGCGCCTGCGGCGGGCTATGGAACGCCTTGATCGCTCTCCGGATGATCTGGAGTTTCTTATCCGGGACCTCCATACCCTGGGCGAGTTCCTGCGAGGTGGGCTGCCGGCCGAGCTCTTCTTGCAGCTTCCGTGTTGTTTCCTTCCACCTGGCGATGAGCTCCACCATGTAGGCCGGGATGTGGATCGGCTGGACGGCGTTGATCAGCGTTCGTTTGATGGCCTGCTTGATCCACCAGGAGGCATAGGTGGAGAACCGTGCCCCCTGTGCCGGATCGAAGCCTTCCACGGCGCGGATGAGGCCGATATTGCCCTCCTCGATCAAGTCGGCCAGCGACAGGCCCCGATGCGCGTAGCTCTTGCTAATGGAAACGACCAAGCGCAGATTGGCCTTGATCATCTTCTCCTTGGCCAGGTGGTCATTGTCGTTGATGACGCGCCAGCCAAGATCCCGCTCCTCTTGCGCGGTGAGCAGACCCACCTCGTTGATCTGCTTCAGATAAAGCTGCAGATCTCCTTGCAGGGCGGAACGAGCCATGCATCCTCCCTATCCGAGCTTCCCAACGCGGATTACGCGACGTGGCGAGTCTTTGAATCTACCGGCAGATGTGTCGCCACCCACCGTACTTTCCCACCCAAGCTGCACAGCGGTTGCTGTGCTATTTGTAGAAGGGACAGACACTTGATGCTACGTCTCCCAACCACCCCAAGCAACAACGGCCTGATCGGTTCGAGTGGATCCGCTATAGCTTGGTAGCGTCGGCTCGATTCGGGCAGCCCTTGAGCCCCCCTACGCCTTGGCCTTGGCTGATCCCCCCGCGATAGGATGATCTTGACTAATTCATACAACTTGTGAAGTTCGTCACGTGGACGCGTTTGACCTGACAGATCTGCTTCGATCGTGGCCGTATGAGCCAGGACGAGTCAATGCCCGACGAATCACCGGGCGCGATGGCCGGCCCAAGCTGCAGGTCCGCATCGACCTCGGCGTGTTGCAGATGGAGATGGAAGGTCGGCCGGACGCCCAGCGTCCTGAAGGGTTCGAGTCGCTGCTGATCTACCAGCAGGACCGCCTTGAGCGATATACCCTGCAAAGCGGCCGACGGGAGGGCTTCGTCCTCAGCCCCGAGGAATGCCGGGCCCTTCGCGAGGAAGCTGTGCAGTATTACCACCGCTACGTGGGCATGTTCGCCTTGGGCGACTTCGCGGCAGTGGTCCGCGACACCTCACGCAATCTTGAGCTGTTCGACCTGTGTAGAGATTTCGCTGCGACCCAAGACGATCGTACCGTGCTCGAACAGTTCCGCCCCTATGTGATCATGATGCGAGTGAGAGGTGAAGCGGAAGAGGTCATCGCCCAAGGCCAACCCAAACAGGCGCTGCCGGTGATCGATCGCGGGCTGAATGAGATCAAGGCCGTCTTCGAGCAGACCGGACACGCCGATGCTTTTGATCAGGCCAACGAGGTGCAGTTGTTGCGCGGGATGCGCGACGCGCTGGTCCCGAAATTGCCGGTCAGTCAGCGAATGGAGCTTCATGAGCGGTTGCGAGCCGCGATCGACGCCGAGAACTACGAGCTCGCCGCTATTCTCCGCGACGAGCTACGCGTGCTGCGTGAGTGAGCGGTCCGCGGCTATGCCAGGCGCAGTCTTGTCGTGTCAGCCCCGCATCAATATGCCGGGGCTCCGTCTGGCGGAATCACGAGTGTTCATTCTGTAGGATCTCGAACCCCCGGCGGAAGCGCTCGCCGCCGAGCTGCGGATCCCTTTGTCGCAACCGTCGGATGTGCGGCGCGATTCGGCGTGTATTGCGGTTCGTGCGGTCAAGAATCTGCAGCATGCGAAGCTGTGATTGCCAGTAGTAGTCGCCGCCTTCGGCCGCAGCGCTGCTGATCCGCTTATAGATAGCCATTGCCTGTGGATACTGGTCCCCGCCCAGGCCGAACAGGCATTCGGCCCGCCCCAACAGCGCCTCGACGGCGTTGGGATGCTTCAGCAGCAATGTATCGTACAGGCGAAGCGCATCGTCGTAGCGCTCGGCCAATCGGTATGCGTCGGCGGCGCGCAAGCGCAATCCGTCCGCATCTGGTGCGTCGGCGGTATCCAGCGCCAGCCAGCGACCAACGGCGTCGGCCAACGGCGCCAGCTCGCGCCGGGCTAACTGGGTCGCCTCGTCGTCCCGGCTCATCTCGATGAGGGCGGTCACGCCGCGCTGCCGCGATTTGAGCATGGTGGCAAGAATGCCGCCCGCCCGGTCCGGCGCAACTTCCAGCAGTCGCTCGATCTGGTGCTCGACCTCGTTGCCACGCCCCAGCGCGTAGTACGCGTCGATCCTGATCAGAAGGGCCTTGGCGATCGTTGCGCTGTCCAATGAAGGGTCGGTGTCGGCGCCTTGCAGTGACTCGACCGCCTGCTGCGGTTCGCCGACCTCCAGGAGCGCTGTTGCTTGAAAGACCCTCAGGGAAGCAAGGTACTGCAAGTGGGAGTCTGTTTGCTCGCCAGCTCTCCACGGCGAGTCGCCTGTGGCGACCTCCGCCCGCTTGACCGCCCGGTCGATCACATCTCGGGCATGCTGCACCGCTTTGAGCAGTTGTGGGGCCAACCGTTGGCGCTCGGCGGCGTCGCTGGGAGTTTCAGTCCAGGCTTGCAGCACGGCCGCTTGCATGAATTGTGCGTCAAGCCACTGCTCGGCATCGGGAGGAATCTGCTCAAAGATGGCCAATGCTTGTGCATACTCTTGCTCGGCGAGGGCCAGGCGGCCGGCCGTGGATCGCCAGCGGTCGATCGTAGGCAGATTTGGGAACCGGTTGAGCAGTTCGTCCAGCGTCGTACTCAGGAAACTGCGGACCGTCGGGTCGCGTGGGGTTTTGCGGTAAAGCTCGGCGGCGATGGTCGCGGCAAGCTCGATCGCGCGGTCCGCGCCGCGTTGAGCAGGATGCTCGCGGGCTACCTGGGCGAAGCGCTGCGCAGCCTCGAGCCGCTGGCCGTTGGCAAGCAGTGCCTTGGCCATGCTGAATAGCGCTAGTGCACGGGCTCGTTGATCCAGATCGGGCCGCGAGAGGAGCCGCCCGAACAAGGTGATGGCCTGGGCTCGGGTATCATCCGCACCGGCCAGCTTCTCGGCTTGCGCCACCGCGACGATTGCGGGAAGCTGCTCCAGCGGCGCATCCGCATTCGCGGCTGTGGTGAGCCGGGCGAAGACGATTTGGCGAACGGTGGCGGCCGGGACCCCCAGCTCAGCGTCAAGCAGATCAAGGTAGGCGTCGAACGCACGGCGCAAGAGCTCCTCGCGCTGCCGGCCGGTCGTCTGCGAGGCGAGTTGCCGGCGAAGCAGGAACCGCTGGTCGGCGATGAGCACGCGGAAGAACAGAGCGTCCGCGTTGGTGTAGCGGGGCTCGATCGAGTCAAGCGCTTCCAGTCCCGCCTGCGATCCATGTTGGGCGGCCTGGCTCATCACTGCCCCCATGAGAGCCGCGAACACATCAACGGGATCGCTTGCGGGATCACTGGTCACGAGCCCGAACAACCGCTCGGCCGCCTCGAAGTCACGCAGGCCGGCCAAAGCCAACCCTGCGTACACCCGGGCCCGGCCGGCGAGCATCCCCGGCAGTTTGCCGCCAAGCGGCTCAAGCATCCGGGCCGCGAGCTCGTAGAGCCTCCGGCGATCTGCGGACGATTGCACGTTCAGTTGGGCGTGCAGGAATGCCCCGATGCCGCGAAGGAATGGAATCCGCCGATGGCGCTGGTTATCAGCGAGCCTTCGCCGCTTCATCTGCAAGGCGATGTCATCGACATAGCCGGGGGTAGACTCGATTTCAAGAATCGCCCGCTCGATTTCGATCTCAGCCTCGGCGGCCAGGTCGTTGATTTGGCCGGCCACGCGTTGGGCTCGGGCTCGCTGCGCCGGCGACGGCAGGCCGAACAGATTGGTCAGCCCTGAACCTTCGATCGGCAGCAGCACAAAGAACAGATCCTCCGCCTGGTCGGCCAGCCATACTCCCCGGCGAGGATCGTCGGCCTGCGCGCCGATGAGCTGGGCACGGACCTTCAGCAAGCGCTGCACGCTGGCCAGGCGTTGGTCCGGCCCAATGGCGGGATCACTCAGGAGAGTCCTCTGGGCCGCGATTTGATTCTGCGCCGCGTCGATCGGATCGGTCTGCGAGTGCGTGACCATGGAGTGGCCGTGCGCCTCAGGCAGTCGCCGCTCGTTGAGGAGCCACGGCTGTTGGGGCCCGTCAGGGCGATCCTGGAGTGATTGAGCAAGTGTTGGCGACGCGAGCGCGACGGCCCAGAGAAGAATGCAGCGATTGAACATCACGTTCATCTCGGTGGGGCGAAGGTGATGTTGGTGTAGCGGGCTCGGGCGGCGGCGTTGAAGGCGTCGATCGCGTGCTCCCATCGGGTGGCGATAGCTGGCTCGATGATGATGGGATGGTCCTGCTCGAACAGCCCGCCGACGGCCGTCTCCGCACCCCGGTTGCGGCGCAGAAACTCGTAGAGCTCCTGGAAGCTCCCGGGCTGTGCGTATGGGCCCCGAATCCGGATCGTGTATCCTCCTTCACCCGGTCCGGTGGTGGCGATGACGACCCGTAGCGGGTCGCGCGGCAGTTCAAACGGATCCGCCGCCAAACCGCGCTGCGGCAGGTCGAGCCGGTAGACCTCTTCGCCGAGCTTGAACTCCGTGGCCGCGAGGAAATAGATCAGCAGCAGGAACACAATGTCAATCATGGCGGTGACGTTCAGCCCGATCCGGGCGCGAGACCGCCTGTGCCGACGGTGAACGCGGGTCGGCTCAATGACTTCCGCTGGCGAAGTTGAGCTTTCCCAGCGGCGCTGGTGATCGCTCATGGGGCTGGTCACCTTTCAATCCTCCCTCACCACGACGAGGTTGATCCGCGCTCTGACGTCCGGGCGCCCCGAGAGCCGGGCGGCAGTGGAGACGGCCTGCAACGCAGGTTCAACCCATTCGTAATGCGTGGTTCGATCCGCCCGCAGGTTGATGTCCAGCGTCGGATTGCGTTGGTACAACGCTGCCAACTCGGCGGTCATCGCCTCGATGCCCTGCGTGTCAGCGGCGAAGACACGGCTGCCCAGGCGATAGCCCAAGGTCTTTCCGCCGGCGGCCGGAATGACGTTGATCACCGCTCGTTGCTCCTCGCCTGGACGCTCGCTTGCCGGGTCTTGGGGCGCCGGCAGGTCCAACTGCACGCTCTCGATCTCAACGATCTGCGACACGACCACGAAGAACACGATCAGCAGAAACGCAACGTCGATCATCGGCGTGAGATTCGCCTCAACCTCGGCCCGGCCTCGTCGAAACACAGCGCTCATGGAGGGTTGGTCATTTCCGCTGGACGGTTAACGGCCGTTGGAGGAACCCCCCGGCGAAACCTGGGGCGAATGGACCGAACGCTCATCGCCGTGCCTCCGGCTTGGCTTCGGGGGGGCCGGGCTTCGCCGCTGGTTTGGGCCGGAACTGGTTGAGCAACCCCTCGGCAGCGAGGGTCGCTTCGGTGGTGAGTTCGTCGATCTTGTTGCGGATGATGGCGTATCCCGCCAAAGCAGGGATGGCCACCACCAGCCCCCAGAACGTGGTGGTCAAGGCGGTGCTTATGCCGCCGGCCAACAGGATCGGGTCCGCGTTGCCGCCCGCCGTCACGATCGCCTGGAACGCAAGGATCATCCCGTAGACCGTTCCGAACAGGCCGATCATCGGGCTGACCTGGCCCAGCACGTTGAGGTACTCGATCTGTCGAAGCCGCGTGGAGGTCAGCTCATCCGATGTCTGCTGCAGGCTGCGAATGACCGCGCCGAATCCGTGGTTGGCCTCACGCAGCCCCGCATGCAGCACCTGGCTGAAGAAGCTGTGATCCTTGGCGGTGAAGTCGAGCACGCCTCGATAGTTGCCCCCCGCCATCAGCCTCCGCGCCTGTTCGACCACCCCCGGGGGCACGATCGATTTTCGCTGATTGGCCAGCGCCATGTGTCCGATCAGGCCGATGCTCACGACGGACAGCCCCAGCAGGAACCAAATGATGAGGCTGCCGATCATCTCGACGGACTGCTCACCGTTCGGGTCGGTCTTGCGTGCGATGAAGAAATGATCGGCGAAGCTGCCGGTGGCCGGCGTTCGGGCTGACCGCGGTTCGATGCCGAGATCGTCGCTCTGCCCGGCCGCAGCGGCCCCAAAACCGATCGCTGACAGCAGCAGGCAGAAGACAACAATCTGACGGACGATGTTTCGCATCTGGCTGTCTCGTGCAAGAAACGGGAACTATCTCACTTCGAGCCGGTGTGCGTCAATTTGCCGCGGGGCGATTCAGGGTACCACCAGTCGCCCCTGCCAGCGGCGGCGGACGATGTCGGCGGATGCCTTCATGGCGCCGAGATTCCCAGCGCCGCCGCATCGAGGAATGTATACCCTTCGGGGCCGCCATGGCGCTCGGCGATCTTGCGCAGAGTGTCCAGCGGATCGGGGTAGAGGAATTGCGCGCAGTTGATCCGCGTCGCTCGCCGTCCGGTTTCGGCGTCGATGGGGTTGAGCTGTTCCAGCAGATCGAGCAACTCTTTTTGATCGATTCCGAACTGGCCCGAGCCGGTGATGTTGTCGCTGAGCAGGAAGATCACGTCCGGCTTGAAGCGCAGAGCTTTCTCGATGGCCGCCAGGGGGTTTGATCGACCCGCCGGAATGATTTGCTCGTCAATCCACCGCAGCGCTTGGACTTTCGCTTGCGGCGTCGCCGCCACCAGGTGGTCGCGTGGCGGAACCATGACTGCCTGGTTGCGCTGAAAGAAGATGATCCCCATCTCTTGGGGCGGTGTCAGGGCATCCAGCGACCGGGCGAGCTCTTCCAGCACGATCTGAAGCGAGCGGATCATTGATCCGGAGGCGTCGATGACGTAGACGATCCGTCGGGCGTTCGTGCTGGTGAGCCCGACGAATGTGGCCGAGTTATGGGCCGGCGGCGGGGCAAACTGGACCGAATGCGACGCGCTGACCGTCTCGGCGATCAGGCTCAGCGGCATCGGTTCGAGATCAGCCAATTGGTCCGCGATCGCCTGCTCCAACGATTCGATCGTGGCGCTTTGCGGTGAGAATGGTTCGTCGATTGTTGTCGGATCGCTGGCCAGCGTCACCAGGGGGTCGTAGTTCAAGGCGTAGAACTCGGCCGTGACCCGTGTGGGCGCTTGCTCGTCGTTGCCGCTCATGACCGTCCACGTGAGGAAGAAGCCCAGCACAATGATGCCCGCGTGGAGCCCCACGGACACCACCCACGGCACGATCCGCCTGACGGCTCGTTCAGTGTCACTCTCAGCGGGCATTCCCGCTGGAATCTCGCCGGGATGTCGGCGCGGCGGATTGGGGCCTGAGATAGGCTGCTGCGTCACGTCGAAGCTTCCCAGGATCGCGGCCAGCCATGGATGACGGGCGGCGCGGCCTTTGTCTTAGCGTATGCGCGTGCACGGGTTGCCGCATGGATGCAGCGTGTCAGGTCAGATCGACGAAATGATGCTCGTCTTCGGTTTCGGGTTTGGCCCGGCGGAAGAGCGCCCGATCGAAGCTCACCGCTCCGGGCCCGGTCAGGAGCACGCCAAAGGCCAGCACGAACAAGCCCAGTTGGGTGAACATGGTGTTGAACTGTGAAACCGGCAGCGAGAACCAGCCGTGCTCGCCGATCGCGACCCACGTCGTGAGATAGAACGCGCATCCCATCACGACGGCCAGACCGAGACCCCAGAGCCGGCTGAGCAGACCGATCAAGATCAACGCGCCGCCGAACAGCTCCGTCAGCGCGCCCGCCCAGGCCATCAGCCCCGGGTTCCAGTCCAGGCCACCGTCCACGAGCATCACCGTGATATGGTGGAGGCGCTTGGCTGTGACTTGTATGCCGGGAGCCTGTTCGACTTCAGGTTCGACTTCAGGGGGGCTGGACGGTTGCGGTCGGGCGTCCGGCTCTTCAGCCGGTTGCAGGTCTTCGACCGGGACCTCCTCTTCGAGCGCTGCCTCGCCGGTTGCATCGGCCTGCGGCTGGGTCGGCTCGTCTGCTGCCGCTTCCTCATCTTGCGTTGTGGCCGGTTGCGTTTGGCTACCAAGGCGTCCGGTCTCCACGTCTTGATATGAGGCAAGGACGATTCGGCCGGCGGACCTCACCTGCTCGTCGGCTGCAATGAGCTGACCGAATCCAAGGTCGAGGAGCGTTTGCGCCGCCTCGCCGGTGAACGTACTATCTTCCCAAACCTTGTGGAACCCGGCCGGGATGAACGCTGCGGCCAATACCAAGCGGCCCAGCAGTGGAACGATGTTGGTGGCTGCGTTTTGACTGAAACTCATCGATATTGCTCCCATCGGCAGGTCCGCGGCAGATCTGTTGTCCGCAGGCCATGGCTCGGGGATAATCTTACTGGTTTTCACCGCGGGCGTGGCGGAACTGGCAGACGCGCGGGATTTAGGTTCCCGTGGGGCAACCCGTGCAGGTTCGAATCCTGTCGCCCGCATGGCCACACGACACTCCGAGGCCGCTGGCAGCGCTTCCGTCGCCTCGCCCATCGCCGGGCGGAACCATCTGTCCAACATCTGCGAACAGCATCCCAAACCGCAGCATGTGCGGGCTGTGCTGGGAATCGTCCCCGTCGCACGGGCAGGGTTGGCTGGGCGTGCCAGACTCTGGCGGCGGGGTTTTTTGCACAAGGGGCATCGTGGCATCACGGGCCGCAGCTCGCCGGCGGCTCGTCGGCAGTCGCCCCACCTCCACATCGCCGAGCCGCCCCCAAGTTCGGCGGATAGCATGCCGATGAATCGGCCCAGAGGCGCCGCCCAACGCCACGCCTCAAGCCTTCGTGCCTTGGAGCCTCAAGCCTGACCTCTCATGCCCTGGTCTCCGACATCCTGGCAGTGCAAGCCGGCTACACAGCAGCCCAGCTATCCCTGCCAGG
The DNA here is from genome assembly GCA_022566725.1 of Planctomycetota bacterium. Taxonomy (GTDB): domain Bacteria; phylum Planctomycetota; class Phycisphaerae; order Phycisphaerales; family SM1A02; genus JADFFQ01. The sequence continues at coordinate 20,172 of JADFIM010000001.1, read as the reverse complement.
CTGAGGTGCAGCGGGTCGTCGGGCAGCTCTCGATGCTGCCGCCGCTGGTGACCTCATGGGAGATTGAGACGCTCAAATCGCAGTTGGCCGAGGCAGCGGCCGGCCGGCGGTTCCTCTTGCAAGGCGGGGACTGCGCCGAGCGCTTCGAAGAATGTGAATCGAGCGTCATCGCCGACAAGCTCAAAATCCTGTTGCAGATGAGCCTCGTGCTGGTGCATGGGACGCATAAGCGCGTCATTCGCGTGGGGCGATTCGCCGGCCAATACGCCAAACCACGCTCCGCCGACACTGAGACCCGAGACGGCCAGACCCTGCCCAGCTATCGCGGGGATCTCATCAACAGCATCAGCTTCACCGAGGCCGATCGTACGCCCGACCCACAGCTCATGCTTCGTGGCTATGAACGGGCGGCACTGACGCTGAACTTCATTCGCGGGCTGATCGACGGCGGCTTCGCCGATCTGCACCATCCCGAGTATTGGGACCTGGGCTTTGTCAAGCATTCGCCCCGGGCAGCGGAGTATCAGCGGGTCGTGGAATCGATCGGCGAGTCGCTTCGGTTCATGGAGACCCTGGCCGGCACGCACGTTGGCGAGATCAATCGCGTGGACTTCTATACCAGCCACGATGCGCTGCACCTGCCTTATGAGCAGGCCCAGACGCGGCAGGTCCCTCGCCGGGCGGGCTGGTACAACCTCGCCGCCCATTTCCCGTGGATCGGCATGCGCACCGCCGACTTGGATGGCGCTCATGTGGAGTATTTCCGTGGCATCGCCAACCCGATCGCTATCAAGATCGGCCCGAGTATGACGCCCAAGTGGCTTGGGGGGTTGCTGGATGTTTTGGATCCCAACGATGAGCCGGGCCGGCTGACCCTGACGCATCGCTTTGGGGCCGACAAAATCGCCCGTTGCCTGCCGCCGTTGATCGAAACCGTGCAATCCAGCGGCAAGACCGTCCTGTGGTGCTGCGATCCGATGCACGGCAATACGCAGCGCACCAGCAACGGTCTGAAGACCCGCAGCTTTGATGACATCCTCGGCGAGCTCGAGCAGGCCTTTGAGATTCACCAACAGGCCGGGACCTACCTCGGCGGCGTGCACTTCGAGCTCACCGGAGAGAACGTCACCGAATGCGTGGGCGGGGCCCGCGGGCTGGCCGAAGCTGATCTCTCACGCGCCTACAAATCCCAGGTCGATCCGCGACTGAACTACGAACAGGCCCTGGAGATGGCCTTGCTCATTACGCGAAGAGTCAGTCAGATGAACCGGGAGAGGAAGGCTTGAGGCTTGAGACTTGAGGCTTAGGTAGACAGTAGCCTCGCCCGGAAGGGCGAGGTCATCGTCGAGCGCTCCCGCGGCGCTCCGCCTGCGTCTGTTCGGTCGAGGTATGGGTAGCTATCATGGTGAAACGGCACTCCAACACCGCGGAGATTATCGATGAAGTTCATCGTCACGCTCGAACGAGATGAGACGGGCATGATGGTAGCGCAATGCCCGTCGATTCCCGGCTGCGTCTCTCAGGGAGCCAGTGAGACCGAGGCCCTGGCCAACATCCGCGAAGCCATCGAGGCGTGCCTGGAAGCGCGGGCCGCGAACGGGCTTCCAATGACCGTCGCCACCCGCGAGGTTGAGGTGACTGTCTGATGGATCGGCTCCCGATGGTGTCGGGGGCTGATGCGGTCAAGGCATTCGTGAAAGCAGGCTGGCGCGTCGATCGGCAGCGGGGAAGGCAAGTCGTGCTGATCCAACCCGGTCCCTCGCCAGCCTCTCAGTTCCTCAGCACAAACAGCTCGCCCCGGGCACCCTCCGAGCGCTGATCCGCGCTGCCGGTATGACCGTTGACGAGTTCCACGACCTGAGTTGACACGGTAGCTTCGCCCGGAAGGGCGAGGTCATCGTCGAGCGCTCCGCCGGCCTCCGCCCGCGGCTATTGTTTCATACATGAAACGCTGGCTCGCCCACATCGCGATCTGCCTGCTGCTCGGCGCCATCACCACCATCGCCGTGGCCTGGGTGCTCGCCGGGTTCATGCCCATTGACGGCGGACATCCGATGTTCGTGCCGAAGCGCAAGGAGATCGCGGCATGGAACGCCAATCCACCTGCAAACGTGGACTCGACGCCGCTGATGGTTTCCCGCTCCGCCTCTCCGGGTGTGGTCGTTGTGCAGATCAGCGGTGGCCGAAGCAATAGCGATATCGCGGTAACGAAGGTCGGCAAGGACGGCGAAGTCTGGGGCATGCGAATCACTAGTTCTGGTTCCAGCACAATCTGGGACCACGTGATCATCGTCCAATCGGGCTGGCCGATAGCGGCGTTCGAAGGCAGGCGATGGGACATCGGCCAGCCATTCACCAGTGCGCTCGCCGTATCCGATGCCATGCGAAGAACACCCACGCACAATACGACGATCTTTCACCAGACAATCTCGATCGCTCGTACAGCCTCGGGCAGCCGCGAATACCGTCTTCTCCCATGGCGCCCTATGTGGCCGGGCTTCGCAATCAACACGCTCTTCTACGCCGCGATTCTCTGGCTGCTGTTCCCTGGCTCCTTGGCCCTACGGCGATTCATCCGGCGCAAGCGCAGGCTGTGTGCGGCCTGCGGCTACGACCTGCGCGGCGCCGATCATGAGCGCTGCCCGGAATGTGGCACGGTGGTGAAGGCCTTTCGTCATCGAGTTGAACCGGATTCCCCGGTAGGCACCAGCCGATAGTCGCTGCCGTCAAGGAGATCCTGCCAGAGGTCGCGCAACGCGCTGTTGCGGTCGGCGCCAAGGTAGATCCATCGCACGGTTGGATTGGGTTCGGCCGATTCGATCTCGATTCCCCATAGGGGCTCGAATCCCGCGGGGCTAAGCGAATAGCGCATGTCGGCGATCACACGCGGATCGTCCGGCAGATGCGCCACGTAGCCGTCGGCAAACTTCACGAAGCCGCCAAACACTCGCTGGATGCGTTGGGATTCTCTCACCTCTTGCGGGAGATCCGCGAAGCGGGCCAGGGACAGGGACGATCCCTGACGCACCATCGTCGATTGGAACAGCGGCGCGCGCACGGCGTCGGCATAAAGCATCCCCTCGGCTTCGTACACCGACCGCCACAGGAGCAGATTCCCCAGGGTCGGCATGACTCTCCCGCGAGTGATCTCGTGCCCGCGCTGCGAGGCGAGTTGCTCCTGCACGGCTGCCGCCCGGGCGTGTTGCACGAGTCCCACGCCGAGGTAGAGAAGACACATCAGCAGCGCAACGCGAGCCGGCCGGGCAGACTTTGCGATAAGTGACCACACCAGGCCGGTCACCAACACCACCGTGAACAACGGATCAATAATGCTGATGAGGTCCCAGGCCAGGCGCTCGTTGACGAACGGCCAGAGCAGATAGGTGCCGTAGCTGGTGCACGTATCCAGCAGGCCGTGGGTAGCGCAGCCGATCGTCGCCGCGGCGATGAGAAGCTTCCAATTGTGCCGCCATCTGCCGACGAGAAGAAACGGCAGCGCCGCAATCACGCCTCCAACGGGCACAAACGCCAAGCTGTGGGTGAAGTGGCGGTGAAACTCAATCGGCAACGCTGCATCAGCCCACGGGAAGAACACGTCGATATCGGGCAGCTCCCCGCCGACCGCTCCAAGCAGCGCCGCCGTTCGGCCGAGCTTTCGGCCCAGCACCGCCTGGGCTGCGACAGCACCGAGAAGGGTTTGAGTCAGCGGGTCCATATGAGGAGCCTGTCCGGGCCGGGTAACTCTATCGAGGTCAGGATGGCTCATATCGCCTCGCGTGCGTTCACGCCGAGACAAATGCCTCCAAGCGTCAAGCCTTCAGCGGGCTTCTACTTTGGCTACACTATCGGCCGATGTCACGGCGTGTCGTCATCACCGGCCTGGGCCCGATCACAGCGTTCGGCGTCGGCATCGAACCGCTGTGGCGGGCGATGGTTGAGGGCCGCTCGGCGATTGCGCGCATCGATCGCTTCGACCCCTGCGGATTCGTGTGCAAGATCGCTGCCCAGCTCAGCGCCGAGTTGTTCGACGTTCGCAAGGTCGTTCCCAGAAGCTATCGCAAGGCGACGAAGGTGATGTGCCGCGACACCGAGCTGGCGGTCGGCGGGGCCGCAGCAGCGGTCGAAGATGCCGGCTTGGTGACCAAAGCGGTTGATCCCGACGCCGAGCCGACGATTGCTTCGCCGCGCTTGGGTTGTCACATCGGGGCGGGGCTCGTCGCGGCCGATGTGAATGAGCTCGCTGCGGCGCTGTGGACCAGCCGGACCGACTCAGGCGAATTGGATTTACGCCATTGGGGGAGTAGCGGCATGGAGAACCTCACGCCGCTGTGGCTGCTGAAATATCTGCCGAACATGCTGGCCTGTCACGTGACGATCATTCATGATTGCCAGGGCCCCAGCAACACGATCACCTGTTGTGAGGCGAGCAGCGGGCTGTCGATCGGCGAGTCGATGCGAGTGATCCAGCGCGGCGCGGCCGACGCCTGCCTCTCGGGTGGTGTCGAATCCAAGGTGAATCCGATGGCGTTCCTTCGCCAGCAGTTTGCGGGACGGTTGGCCACCACCGGCAACGGTGAGAGCCCCCAAGAAGTGGTGCGGCCGTTCGATGTCGCCGCCCGCGGAACGATCATCGGCGAAGGCGGCGGGATCGTCATCGTCGAAGCGTTGGAGGTCGCCGAGAATCGCCGCGCAACGCCCTATGCCGAGCTGCTGAGTTTCGCTTCGACGCAATCGCATTGCCCCGACACGATCGGCTTGGAGATCGAATCAGACGGTCGTGGTGTTGCCGATGCGATCGAGATCGCGCTTCAGCAGGCCGAGACGAATGCAACGGACATCGATGCAATCGTTCCGCTCGGTTCGAGCATTCCATGCGTTGACCAGGCGGAGTCGGCGGCGATCAAGCGCGTCTTTGGTCCCCGCGCTGCGTCCATCCCGCTGATCACCACCGTGCCCAACGCCGGCAACTGTAACGCCGGAGCGGGAACGGTTGCGGTTGCGGTCGCCGCGATGGCTCTGAAAGCCCAGATGCTCCCGGCCAGGATCAATTGTGAGGTCGCTGACGGCCTCGATGCCGGCGCGTGCTCCTCGCGCAATGCCGCCCTGAGCCACATCCTCGTGTTCAGCACAAGTCAGGGCGGACAGAACGTGGCATTTGTGTTGGGGCGAGTGATGAGCGATGAGTGATCGGTGACGAATGATCTGTTTCGCCGCCGGGCTTGCCCCGGCGCTTCTCCAGCTGAATCAATCTTCGCGATGAGTACACAAACGAGTCCACCGCGCGTCGTCATCACCGGCATGGGATGGATCACGCCGCTGGGGCATGATCTGCAAAGCGTGTGGTCGAATCTGATCAACGGTCAATCGGGCGTAACGCAGATCGAGCGCTTCGATGCTGCTACGTTCCCGACATCCTTTGCCGCTCAGGTGCGCGACTACGACTTTCGAGAATACCTACGCGATCCGGCTTTGCACAAACATGCAGCGGTGAACACGCAGTTTGCGCTTGGCGCGGCCCGCCAAGCGTGGGACCAGGCTTGTTTGGGAGCGGCGCCCGGGCTCGACGGTCGTCGGGTGGGCATCTATCTGGGGGCGGGCGAAGGGGTGTTGGATTTCGACGCCTATGCGCGTGTTGACATAGCGTCATGGGACCCCGAGCAAGACGCCATCGACACGCCCCGATGGGCTCAGGCGGCCGGCGAGCTCATGGACCCCTGGCGTGAGATCGGCCAGGAGCCGAACATGCCGGTGAGTCATCTCGCGCGGGAGTTCGGCATCCGTGGCCCGGCATACAACTGCCTTACGGCCTGTGCCGCCAGCACCCAGGCCATCGGCGAGGCGTGCGATATTCTGCGGCGCGGCGACGCCGATGTCATGGTCTCCGGCGGCACCCACACCATGATCCACGTGCTGGGGGTGACCGGTTTCATCCGCCTCACCGCACTGTCAAAGGGCACTGATGACATCACGCGTGTCTCGCGGCCCTTCGACCGCAGGCGCAGCGGCTTCGTCATGGGTGAGGGGTCGGGGATCGTGATCCTGGAAACGCTTGACCATGCGCTGGCCCGCGACGCCACGCCGATTGCCGAGATCATCGGGTACGGCTCCACCGCTGATGCCTTTCGCATCACCGATATGCATCCCGACGGCCGTGGACCAGCCGCTGCCGTCATCGAGGCCCTGAACCAGGCGGGCATTGACCCGCGGGCCACCGACGACGACGGCCGGCCCCCGATCCATTACATCTCCGCTCATGGCACCGGCACGCAGGAGAACGATGCCGTCGAGACGTTGGCGATCAAGCGCGTCTTCGGCGACAACGCGCCGAAGATCCCCATCAGCTCGACCAAGTCGATGATGGGGCACCTGATCGCCGCCGCCGGGGCCGTCGAGCTGATCGCCTGCGTCCTGGCGATTCAGCATCAAATGCTTCCCCCGACGATCAACCTCCGCGAACCCGACCCCGAACTTGACCTTGATTACGTGCCCAACAAGGCCCGCCGGGCGAAGGTGGACGTGTGCCTTTCTGACTCGTTCGGCTTCGGCGGTCAAAACGACACGCTGATTGTGAGAAGGTATGAGGCTTGAAGCTTGAGACCGGAGACTTGAGACTTGCAAGCAATAGCCTCGCCCGCAACGGCGAGGGGTGTGCGCTTCGATCACGCTTCCCCGCGGCCTCCCGGCACGCGGCTGTTGCGATCACTCATCACTCATCACTGCCTGCTCCAGCAGCGCGATGACCTGCTCGTCGCTGGTCTGGCTGAAGTCGGCGTAGAATGCGCCGACGGCGCCGAACGCCGAGGGAGTGTGGAGGCAGACCAGCTGGTCGACTTCCGCTCGAAGTGATTCAGCGACCTCGGGCGGAGCGACGGGGACCGCTAAGACGATTCGATCCAGGGCACTTCGACGAAGCGCTCCAACACCCGCCCGGACGGTCGCCCCGGTGGCGATGCCGTCGTCGGCCACGATCACCGTTCGCCCCCCGAGCCGCACAGCCGGCCGGCCCCCTCGATAAAGCTCCTGTCGCCGGCGTACCTCGACCAGTTGCCGGGCGATCTCCTCTTGGAGGTAGGCTTCGCTCACGCCCAGCATATGAATCACCTGGTGGTTGAGGACGCGCTGCGGCTGCTCGCCGTCGGTCACCGCCCCGATAGCCAGCTCCGGTTGACCGGGCGCTCCGAGCTTGCGGACGATCAGCACATCGAGCGGTGCATCGAGCAGCCTGGCGATCTCTGCGGCCACGACCACCCCGCCGCGCGGCAACCCGAGCACCACCACGCTGTCGGCGTGTTCGTCCTTCACATGCAGCAGCCGCTGGGCAAGCTGCCGCCCGGCTTCTTGGCGATCTTTGAACATCGGCACACCTTTGCGCCACTCGATGCGCCGGCATCATACCTGCGTCTATCCCTCACCCGGTGCAACGTGAGATCAACGAGAAGCCCACGGGCTCGAGCCCGTGGGCTTCGATTGTGGCTCCTGCGTCGCCGCGCGGCCGCTCTCACACCGCGATTTCCAGGACCTGGCCATCGCCGTCGGCCTGTGTCGGCTCGACGTCCACCGATAGGCATCCCTCAACCGCCTCGTAGATATTCTGAAGCAGCTCTTGGAACGTCTCGCCTTGCGTGGCGCAGCCGGGAATGGCCGGCACCTGGGCCCAGTACCCGCCCTCCTCGGCCTCGTGAACGCCCTCCTTGATTTTCATGCGTGACTCTCCGCTGGTACTCCGGTGCAGTATAGCCCTTCCATACCGCCCAGCGTCACGGACTCCCGGCCGGCGTCGCCTGCTCCGCAAAGATCGGCCGCAGCGCCTCCGGCACACCGCCCAGACGGCGTTCCGCCTCGTCCAGCCGCTTCTGAACCTTTGCGATGACCCTTTCAAAGTCCGGCTCATCGCCTTCGTTCCATCGAGCGACGACAGACTTATGCAGGCGGGTCCACTGATCCGTGAGTTTGCCGTGAACCCGGCATCCGAACTTGTCGGAATCGGAAATCAACTCTTTGATGACGGCGCGACGAAGCTCCCGATTGGTCGTAGGCCACACGCTCACGCCAAAATAACATCCCTTTCTGCCGCAATCGAGCCTCAGCACCACCCACGCGCGATTGTCGAATGTCGGTCTCGCCCCGATTGGAGGGAACACGTCCAACCACGCCTTTGGAATGAAAACGACCGTCTTGGACGTGCGGTTTACCAGATGCCACCGCTCGTCCTTTCCAATCGTCTCCGCGATGTCGGCGACCAATCCCGCCATGGGCGATCCGACGCGCTCATAGATTAGCTGGAGTGCTTGGCGGTGGTTCTTGTACACGCGCTGACACAGTTCATCGATCTGTGGATCATCCATAAATTGGCTCCGAATCAAGCGCAGGTAATGATCGAGGAACGCGAGCACGTCCTGCCCAATCGCGGTTGCGTGTGTCTTGCGTACCCGCGTCAATACGCGGTGGATATCGCCATAGGTGTACGGAACCCATTTCTCTTCAGAGGGCTCATCGCCATCGATGGTCAGATAGACGAACTGCCTCGGTAGGTTCCCGAAACCTTCGTTGACAACCTTTTCGTAACGCGAAAGTTGCTTGCGATGCTCGCCGCTGGCGATCTTGTTCTCGATGGCGATAACGAACTTCGGGTCCTCACAGGTGATGAGGATGTCGATCTTTCGCCATTCGCGGCGGATATCCACGCCACGCAGCTCCACGCCGTCCAGCTCAACGGGACTGAGGGGCCGCAGCTCCGGCGGCGTCTGAGCGAGCAGGTCCATCAGGATCGCCTTGAGGAACAATGCTCCCTGGCCGTGTGATTCGGCCGGGTCCAGCAGCCAGGCGAGGAAGTTGGAGTGCTGCAACTCCCGGCGCGCGATACCCAGCGCATCGAAGATGTTGAACCGGCCGATCCGCTCCTCCAGCGCCAGCAGGTCGTCGTTCTCCACGACGAACCGCTCCAGCGCTTTGAGCGCCTCGTCGGATGAAAGTTCTTCCTCCGCCATGCGGCACAGTGTAGCTCATGGCGCTGGCAGCGCGAAGCGGAGCAAAGAAGCCCACGGGCTCGAGCCCGTGTGGGCTTCGGACATCTTCATCTGGTGGTGCGCGGATGGGTTCGTCTACACCGCGAAGCTGGAGCCGCAGCCGCAGGAGCTGCTGGCGTTGGGGTTACTGAAGACAAACCCCCGACCCATGATCTCGTCCTTGAAGTCGATTACGGTGCCGTTGAGATACAGGTAGCTCTTGGGGTCGCAGATGACACGGACGGTGAAGGTCTCGCCGTTGCCGCCCGTAGCGGTGGCCACGCCGCCCTCGGCTGCTTCGGCATTCACCTTGGCGGCTTCGCCGGCCGGCTGCAGCGCGTAGGTATGCTCCCAGACCTCATCCGTGTCTCGCTGATTCTCCGTCAGGTCCAGCAGATAGCTGAAGCCGGAGCAGCCGCCGCCTTTGACGCCGACGCGTAGCCGGATCTTCTGCGGATCAAGGTCCTGCTGCTTGATGATCGTGGAAACTTCCCGAGCTGCATTTTCGGTAACGGTGACAGCCAATTGGTAGAACTCCTATTACGGTTGAGCCATTCATTATAGTCGGTCAGAAAGGCAAGGGCGATGAGGATCAGCCGACCTCGGCGGGCCGCCTATCGGCCCCTGCGGAGCAGTTGACCGCCCACGATCACTGCGAGACGCTACACACATGCGAGTCGTGAGCGATCCGGCTGAGCTGGCCGCGTTTGCCGGCGGGGCGTTCGTGCCCATGTTGGGGGCCTTGCACGATGGTCATCTCGCCCTGATACGCCGGGCGCGGGAGCTGGCCGGCCCCGTGGTCATCAGCATCTTCGTCAACCCCACCCAGTTCGGCCCGGGCGAGGATTACGAGCACTACCCGCGAGCGCTTGACCCCGACCTCGACGCCGCGGCCGCCATCGGAGTTGATGTGGCCTTCGTGCCCGATGTCGAGACGATCTATCCGCCCAATCAGAATGTACCCGTACCGCCGCTGCCGGAGGTGGCGACAACGCCCGGCCTGGAGGATGCGCATCGCCCCGGCCACTTCGCCGGCGTCTGCCAGGTCGTGGCACGCCTGTTTGATCTGGTCAGACCAAGGGTCGCTGTCTTCGGTGAGAAGGACTATCAGCAACTGCTGGTCGTAGAGTCGATGGTCGAGCGACAAGGCGACCGCTGGCCGGGATTGCGGATCGAACCGCATCCGACGGTGCGCGATCCCGATGGGCTGGCGCTGAGCAGCCGCAACGCCTATCTGAAGGGTGATGAGCGTGGCCGGGCGCTCGGTCTGTTTCGTGCATTGCAATCCGCAGGCGCCGCCGGGCACGTCGAGGCCGCCCAGCGGATCATGCGCGACACCCTCCAACAACATGATCTTGCAATCGACTACGCCGTGATCCGTGATGCAAGGACGCTTGAGCCTGTGGGATCATTCGACCGGCCGACGCGCGGGCTCATCGCCGCCCACCTGGGCCCGCCGCGGCGGGTGCGACTGATCGACAATGCCGCAATAGGGGTGCGCCCTGTTTAGCGTCCGGCCCTGTTTAGCCGCGGCCGCCAGGCCGCGCATCACCCACCGCCAGCGCCCCGCCCTACAATGTCGCATATCCTGCGAAAGGACAATCTGCAATGACCACGCTCACCGCGCCCCCAATCGGAACGCTGAAGTCCCTGAATCCCGCCACCGGCGAGGTCGTCGGCGAAGTGCCGATCACGCCGATTGGTGAGATTCCAAACATCGTCGCCCGCGCCCGGGCCGCCCAACCGGCCTGGCGAGACCTTGGTCTGGAAAAGCGAATGCAGACGATGCTGCCGGTCGGGACGCAGCTCGTTAATCGGGCGGACGACCTTGGCCGGCTGCTGATGCGCGAGATGGGCAAACCCCTGCCCGAAGCGGTCGGGGAGATCAAGCACTGCGGCGAGTCCTTGGAGGCTACGCTGCGGGAGATCGTCGATGCCCTGCAGCCGGACGTCCTGGAAGACGACAAAGCGAAGTCGTTCGTCTATCACGATCCGCTGGGCGTCTGCGTGGCCATCACGCCGTGGAACTTTCCGCTGTCGATGCCGCATTGGATGGTGATCCCGGCCCTGATGGCAGGCAACACCGTCGTGCTCAAGCCGTCCGAAGAGACGCCGTTGATCGCCCAGGCGTATGTCGATGCGCTCAATGAGGCTCTGCCGAAGCACGTGCTGCAGATCGTCCACGGGGCCGATGAGCAGGGCAAAGCATTGGTGCAAGCTGATGTTGACCTTATCGCGTTCACCGGCTCGCGGGAAGCGGGCAAACACATCCTGAGCGCCGCAAGCTCCGGGCTGAAGCGCGTCATTCTCGAGCTCGGCGGCAAGGATCCGATGATCGTGCTGGAAGATGCCGACATCGGGGCCGCGGCCGAGTTCGCGGTGCGCAACAGCTTTCGCAACGCCGGGCAGGTCTGTGTCAGCACCGAGCGCATCTACGTTGCCGACGAGATCGCAGACGCGTTCGAGGCCGAGGTGGTCAAGCTCACCGGCGAGCAGAAGGTGGGCCAAGGCACCGAAGAGGGCGTGACCGTCGGCCCAATGATCAACCGCAGGCAGCGCGACCACGTCCTGGCCCAGATCGAGGACGCGGTGAAGGACGGTGCGCGTGTGATCGCCGGGGGCGAGGGTCATCACGGCGGCTTCATCATGCCCACCGTGCTGGGCGACGTGACGCACGAGATGGACATCATGCGCAGCGAAACGTTCGGGCCGGTGGCCTGCATCGCCCGCTTCGATGATGTCAATGAAGCGGTCAGGCTCGCCAACGACACGCCGTTTGGGCTGGGCGCCGTGGTTTTCGGCGGCGATGAGCAACGGGCCGCCGATGTCGCCCGCCGGCTCGACGCCGGAATGATCGGGATCAACAAGAGTTGTGGCGGAGCGACCGGCTCGCCCTGGGTCGGGGCCAAGCAATCCGGCTTCGGCTACCACTCCGGCAAAGAAGGCCACCGCCAGTTCACCCAGCCCCGCGTGGTCACCGTGGCGAAGTAGCAAGGAAGCGGCAGGGTTTTGTTAGCCGCGGGTGGAAACCCGCGGGGCGTTCGACCCGAGCGACCCGGCGGGCCAAGGCCGGCGGCTAAACGCTTGACACAGCAGCGCGCCGGTCTGCGACCGGCGGCTAAACGGCGGCGCTGTGGGGCTCGCTAAGACCGCTCGCGTGCGGCGTGTGGCAAAGCACCGCGACCAATGGTCGCGGCTTTACAACTTCTTCGCTCGACGCCTGATGCGCGGCTTGGCGGCCGCGGGTAAACATTTACAGCTCGACCACCGCCATGTCGGATTCGATCATCTCAATCCCGGCCGGGAGATGCACGTCGGTGAGGAACTCCTTCAGGCCGTGCGTGTCGGCCATTGCCTGGCGGGTCGCGGCGGGGTTGAACACGGACGGGGACTCGCCGAGGCAATCGGCGGTCAGGTCCAGTGCGATCTGCGCTTCGTTCTTGCAGTAGTCCATCGGCTCGATGGCCCGCTCGAACGCCTGGAGCCGGCCGTTGACGTTCTCGAACGTGCCCGCTTTCTCCACCCAGGTCGCGCCGGGGATCAGCACATCGGCCCGCTCGACGAGGGCGTTGGGCAGTGTGTCGATGAGCCCTACGAAACGATCATCGGTGCTGTCGATCGCGTCCAGAAACTCATCATTGACCCAGTTGCTGGGGTAGTTGCCGGTCAGGAGCATGGCTTGGATACTGGAATCGCTGCGCAACCGGCCGAGGAGGGCGTTGAAGTCGAGCACGTTGGCGGTGACCCGCTCAAGCACGCGCCGCACGCCCCGGGCATTGGGGGCCTTCTCGGCATACAGGGTGAACCCGCCGGGAAACGTCTTGGGCTCGCCGTGGCGCGGGATCGGGCCGACGGCGAAGGTGGCCTCGGCGTCATGTTGCAGCACATACGTTGCGAACAAATACGCCTCTTCACAGCTCAGCATCGGGCTGATCATCACGCCGATGTGGTTCGCCCGCTGCAAGGCGTCGTTGACTTTCGCATACGCCGCTTCATAGGCCAGGGGCGCTTCGGTCGCCTGGTATTGATCCTCGCCGCGCACGGCCGGCAGGGTCAGGCGGCTCTCATCGTGCACGAACTTCCAGCCGTAGCGGACCTCGTCCGTAATCCACCATTTGTTGATTTCCAGGTTGGTGCGAGGCTTGATGCGGTAGACCCGACCCTTGTTGTGCTCGATGAAGATGTTGTCGCCGGAGCAGGTGATGCCGTCGATCGAAGGGGTCTTGGTGAGGTACCACACCCGTTGCTGAAAGAGGAAGTCCTTGTCGAGAAGTGCTCCAACCGGGCACAGGTCAATGACGTTGGCGCTGAGCTCGTTGTCCAGGGCGAGGCCGGGGAACACGTCGATCTGCGAATGCGCGCCGCGATCCTGCACGACGATCTCGCTGGTGCCGGTGACCTCCCGGCAGAACCGGACGCACCGAGTGCACATGATGCAGCGGTCCATGTATAGCAGGACGTTGGGGCCGAGCTCCTTCTTGGGCTGTTTGATCTTCTGCTCATGGAAGCGCGATACGCCCCGGCCGTACTGATAGGAGTAGTCCTGAAGGTAGCACTCCCCGGCCTGGTCGCAGACCGGGCAGTCCACCGGGTGGTTGATCAGCAGGTATTCCATGACGGCCCGCTGATTGGCGATCGCCTTGGGGCTGTCGGTGTAGACGACCTGGCCTTCGCCGGCGGTGGCCTGGCAGGTCGGCAGCAGCTTGGGAATGGGCTCGAGCTTGTGGTCGTGGCGAGGGTTGGGGGCCCACACCTCGGCCAGACAGATCCGGCAGTTCGCCACGATCGACAGCCCGGGGTGGTAGCAGTAGTGCGGGATCTCGATCTCATTGTCCAGGGCAACTTGAAGAATCATCTGCCCCGGCTGGAAGTCGCAGACCTTGCCGTTGATGGTGATGCTGGGCATGCGCGGCCTCGAATGATGGCGAATCGCAGTCAGTATGCGAGCCTGTGAATTGTATCACGAACCACGGAAGCTGCCGCGACGCCCAGATTGGCGCGCGCCGCGGCGTCCGCGGGCGGGATATACGGGGAGGCCCGGTCATTGCGACCGCAGCCGGGTCACAGCCCGCCTGGCGATGGGAGGACGCCTCCTCGGAGAATCGAGTATGCCGACCCCTTGTATTCAGCCGCCCTACCACCCAATCATTTATGTGCGCGGATACGCCGCAACCGAGTCGTCCGTGGAGCAGACCGTGGCCACGCCCTACATGGGCTTCAATCGCGGCTCGACCAAGATCAGGCAGCGGTGGACCGGCGAGGTGGTGCGCCACATTTTCGAATCTCCACTAATTCGGCTGATGAAAGATCACGGCTACCACGACGCGTACCACGAGGGGGCCCAATTTGGCGACGGCCGGTCCGTCGGCGGCCGCAGCGTGTTCGTGTATCGCTACTACGATCAGGTGTCGGGCGATCTGGGCACCGGCGAGCGACCTGAGATCGAGACCTATGCCCAGGGGCTCAGCGACTTCATCTTGCGGGTGCGCGATGCGGTCTGCGGTGATGATTCCAGCGCACGCAGTGCGTGTCGCGTGTACCTCGTCGCGCACTCGATGGGCGGGCTGATCTGCAGATGCTTCCTTCAGAACCCCCGCATCGGCACGGATAACGCCAAGCGCCTCGTGGACAAGGTCTTCACCTACGCGACCCCCCACAACGGGATCGATCTGAACGTGATTGGCAATGTCCCGGGAATCTTCGGGCTCAACAACGCCGACAGCTTCAACCGCGCGCGGATGGCCGAGTATCTTGACCTGGCCGGCGAACCATCGAGGGTGGATGAGCTGGGCGGCTGGTTCGATCCGAAACGTTTCTTCTGTCTGGTCGGGACGAACGATCGCGATGATGAGTCGGCGGGGGGATGGGCCCGGCGAGTGGTCGGCCCGATGAGCGATGGCCTGGTGCGAATCAAGAACGCCTCGGTCCGCAGCGCCCCGCGAGCCTTCGTCCACCGCAGCCACAGCGGTGACTACGGCATCGTCAACTCCGAGGAGGGCTATCAGAACCTGGTCCGCTTTCTGTTCGGCGATGTGCGGGTTGATGGCAAGCTGATCGTCCAGGACCTTCGGTTGCCTTGGGCTCTCCAGCGCGCGTTCGACAGGGGAAAGACGATTCGCGCATCGTACCACTTCGAGGTCGTGATACGCACTCGCGGGGCGTCCTGGGACCTGCATCGCCGAACCGTCGCCGAGCACTCCGCAATCTTCCGCAGGTTTGACGAGATGCTCAGGGGTCCGGATGCTGAATCACGCTGCCCGTACTTGTTCTCGACCTTTCTCAGCGCCCGGGCTCGGGTGAATTCCCGCCGCCCGTCGCTGGGTTTCAGCGTTGACTTGGGTGTGCTGGTGCCGCATTACGAGATCGACAATGCCCTGTGGTTCGATGACCATTACGACGGGGGGTATCTGTTTCGCGACAAGCTCAACTTCCAGATCACGCGATCGGCCGGCCCAGCCGGCCATTGGACGCTGCGTTACGGGCTGGACTCCAAGACGCCCAATCGCACAACGCGGCGGGTGGAACCGACCGAACGCGACGGAGCCGTCATGTTTGCGATCCCGATCCAGCAGCGCAGCCGCCCGGGGATCGATGCCGAGCTGCATTTGATCGCCCGCAGCTGGAACCACTGAATGGAAACCGGACCTGACCCGGTTGTGCTGGCTTGGGCGTTATGGCAGGACAACTGCTTCGCCCGCGGTGACGAATAGCACGATCATTTTCACCGCGGCGGGGTCCGTCCGAAGCATCTCGGCCGCGGCGTCTCGATACGCCTCAAGCTGCGGTCGATACCGCTCGGCTCTGGCTGGCGCCTCGCTCGGATCGATGTCGTCGATCTTGAAATCGATGATCGAAGCCGCTCGCAGCTTCCCCTTGTCGTACCGGGCTTCCAAGCGGTCGATCGCTCCGCGCTGTACCGCGCCATCAACAAGCCGGGCGTACGGATGCTCGCGCCACAGTCGAAGGGTCGAGGGTTCACGATCGCCGTACGAGAGGGCCGCGTGTACTGCCGGGCGTTCGACCATCCTCAGGAACGACTCGACCTGCCGTTGTGCCCAGTCCTCGCCGCGCCGCGCGGCCACTCGCCTGGCGACCATTTGCAGCGAGTCCTGATCTGGCTGCCAATCCTCAAGCCACTCGACCTGTTGGAACATGTCGTGGATGACCGCACCCCGCTGAAGTGCCTCGTCGTCCGGGAAGCTCAGTGCCGAAGCCAGGTCCCGCTGGGCAAGCTTGGAAGGGCTGACCGCTGCATGCACAACCGGACCCGTTGACGGCGCGAGGCCAATGGTGATCTTGTCGGTCGGTTCTGGTTCAATGGGCGCTTCAGGACGTTGGGCAACGCCGAGCCAGTTCGGGTCACCGTGGGCGTAGGCACATTGCCCCGGCTCAAGCGGACCATCGGCCAAGGCGCTGCGCAGGACACCGGCGAGTGTCCTTGGGATCGACCTCTCATTGGCGCGCGGGGGATCGATCACGAGGTGCAAGGCGTGGCGGGCGCGGGTCATCGCCACGTAGAGCAGCGACAAGCTTTCGCGCACCGTGCGCTGAATGTGAGAGGTGAACATCGGTTGCAGTTGCGGGGCTAGGGCCAGCGTTTCGTGCTTCATATAGCGGCAGATCCGCGTGATGTGCCCGGTCGGACTCTCCCGCTCGAACACCACGGGGGGCGGCTTGTTGCCGGTAAGTTGACCTTGTCGGCCGTCCAGCTGAGGCAGGACGACGATGTCAAACTCCAGACCCTTGGCCTGGTGGATCGTCATCACCTCGATCGTGGAGGGTGCGGCATCGGGCATCTGCCGCATTTCAACGCAGGCGACAAAGTCGTCGGCGCGCTGTGTGCTGTCGGCGTCATACAGGCCGGCCAACTCCACCAGCTCCAGGAGGCGCCGCAGTTGGCGTTGGTCGCACGCCGGCGCGAGGCGGCCGACCCATCGTGCGATGGTCAACGCGTACCCGTCCCTCAGCAGGTCCCGGCGCACCTCGCGGGCCACCGTGTGACAGCGCCGCGGCTCCAGGGTCGTCAACCCGATCAGCGAGCCAAGGGGCGAGTGCCGCACGTTGTACGCCGAGATCGTGTCGTCCGGGTGGTCGGTGAGACGCAGCAGATCGAGCACCGTGTTCACCGCGGCCGAATCGGTCAGGGGCAGGCCTCCGCGGCCGGTGGCGGGCGTCTTTCGGCACGTCGGGCCGAGCTCGTACATCATGCGGGCCACGCCTGGGTTGGTCCGCGTCAGTACGCCGATGGATCGCAGCGGCGCTGCGCGGTGAAGCTTCGCCACCAGATCAGCCGCACATTGAAGACGCACGAGATCCTGCTTCTCGCCTTCGCCAGTTCTCGGAGCGACAAGGAGTTGAGCATAGCCCGGCAGCTCCTTGGCCGTCTCGTGCTTGCGGAACTGTTTTGCCCAGATGTTCGCCGCGTCCGGGTAGTCGTTCAGCGCCGGGTTGTCGCTCAGCCTGGTGAAGACGCGATTGACGACGTCGATGATGATCTGCGAGGAGCGGTAGCTCTTGGCGAGATGCCGATCCACAACGGCGCTACGACCATCGGGTCCCCGCAACAGGCGGGGAATCTCGTCGAGGACCTCAGGCGATGCGTCGCGCCAGCCATAGATTGACTGTTTGGCGTCGCCCACGCAGAAGAACGTGCGCTTCGTTGTCTGGTGAGAGATGATTTCGTCGACGATCGGTTGCAGCGCCCGCCATTGCTGAATGCTCGTGTCCTGGAACTCATCCAGCAGCAGGTGGTGCAGTTTGGCGTCGATACGGAAGCAGATTTCATCCAGGCTGCCGCGTTCGTTGGCCCCGGCCATGGCATGGGTCACGTCATCAAAGGTCATCGCCCTCCCGCGGCGCTTGACCTGCTCGTAGTGACGGTGGTACAGCTCAAGCAGCTTGCGTGTGGCGATGGTCTGGTCGCGCACGCGACCTAGCAGCACAGCCTTGGCGTGCCGAAGCAGCGGCTGGTAGGCCTCGACAAGCTGCGAGTTGATGTCCAAGCCGTAATAGTTGGGCTGTCCCTGGATGATCTTCGAGCCCAACCCTTTGGCTACAAACTCTTCCCACTCGCGTGCCCACGCTCTGTGCACGTCGTTGGCGTGTCCCTTGGCGAAGTTCTTGTGGCTGGGTACGGCGCATTCGGCAAGATGGTGGATGGCGTCGTTGACTTGATCCTCGCGCAGCCGCGGCGGGGCCTCGATTTGCTCCCATGCCGATTGATCGGCCTCCCGGTACAGCGCATACAAGCCCTCGACGGTTCGATCGATGGCGTGCAGGACGCTGCGGTCGGAGGTACCCTGGGTGAGCTTGCGCAGCAGATCGACGAGGCGCTGGGGATGTCGCTCGTCGAGCATCAGCCGAACGGCTTCGCGGCGGTAGCGGCGGCCGACTTCTTGCTCGACGATGCCGGCCTCGGCGCCAATTCCCAACTCCAGCGCGAAGCTGCGCACCACCGTCGCAAAGAAGCTGTCCAGGGTGCGGATTTGCAACCGGTGCAGTTGCGCGGCTAGCGACGCTAGGATCTCCAGCACGTCATCCTCGCTCAAGGCCGTCTGGTCGAGTCGTTGAGCCAGAGCTCGTCGCTGGTTGGGGTCGATCGCCGCTTCCGCCAGATCGCGCAACAGGCGATCGCGAATCTCCCCGGCGGCCGCCCGGGTGAACGTAGTGGCGAGAATGGAGTTCGGATCCGCCCCGGCCGCCAGGAGTTGCAGATACCGGGTGGTCAGTTGGTAGGTCTTGCCCGACCCCGCCGAGGCGAGGATCCGCAGGTGGGCGAAACGATCGGCCGTCATGACCCACCCTCCTCCGTGCTGTCGCCCTCGGCGAAGACCAACGCTTGGCAGATGCGGGCGAAGTCGTCGAACCGCGGGGAGTACTCCAAGTTCATCTCGAATCGGCCGGCTCGAATGTCGCGAACGATCTCGCGGGCAATCTCGATCGCGCCGGCCAGATGATCCTGCCCCCACTGAGCTGCCAACAACGTGACCCCGTCGGTCTGTTTGGGAAGCACAATGTAGGCGAGCTCGACATCGCCGGTCATGCCGTGCTGCTCCGCGAGGAAGTGGTACAGGGGCAGTTGCAGGTCCTGCCACTTCGGGTCACCCTCTTTCGGGAGCGTCTTTCGGCCGTGATGTATCTCGTAGGGCGACTCGCCCGGATCGCCCGTCTTGTAGTCGATGATGCGCCACGCGCCGGTGCCTTCATGCTGGTCAATTCGGTCGATCCGTCCGCGGATCGGCATGGGGGCCTGCCCCGGAACATCGAGGAAGTTTGCCTCCGTGAACTTCAGTTCGCTGTGTCGGATGATCCAACCGGCTTCGCGCTGCTTCGCTTGGAACCTTGCGAACGATCCAAGGCGATGCGCAAGCCGGGCGATTTGGACGTGCACCGCCGACATCGGATGCTCGCCGAATCGCTGGCGAGCTTCCTTCTGGAGCGCATCCAGAAGGAACGCCTCGATCTCCTGAGCATCGGCGGAGTTCACAATTGCTTCTTCTTCGCCGAATGCCCGCAGCACTTCATGGGCCAGAATGCCGAACTGCGACGGGTCCAGCTCCATCGCGGTGTCGGTCTTGCTTTGCAGCCCCACCAGACGCCGCAGGGCAAACCGATACGGACATTGCAGGTATTCGCGGAACCATGTCACGCGCATCACCTGCGGTGGCTGGAGGTCCGGCGGCAGTGGCGGCACCTCGAACTGCGAGCTTCGGTCCGGTGACGCTACGCCGACCGGCTGCCGCCAGGTTCTTGCCCGCTGCTCATCGCAAACCAGTTCGATGCGGGCGGGAAGTTGCGATCTCTCGCAGGCCAGCAGCAGCCGGCTGGGCACCAGCGGCTCGCCCTGGGCCGTATGCCGACCCATGACAATCGTCAGATCTTTCCGGCTGTGGCGAAGCGCTTCGAGGATATAGGCGTCACGGGCATAGCGCCGAGTGTTGTCGGTCAGGCCCAATCGCCGCCGAAGAGTGTCGGGCAGGAACGCATCGCCGGTCACCGCGGCGGGAATGCGTCCATCGTTGAATCCCGCCACGATGACCGCCGGGGCAACGTCCAGGTGAAGCTCCAGCCATCCGAGCATCTCGATTTCGCCTCGGCGACGCTCCACCGGAAGCCGCTCGGTTGCCGCGCGGGACAATAACAGCCGAACGGCGGTCCATCCTTCGGT
>JADFIM010000168.1 GCA_022566725.1 Planctomycetota bacterium | reverse complement strand
TGGATTTGTCAAGCTCGACCGGAGACTCCTCGTTCTCAATCTGGGTCAGCCGCTTGTAGTGGTTATGCACCGCCACCGCCAGCGCCTTCTTCGCGTATTCCTGCCCGATGACGTACTGATCGAGGAACTCCTTGATCTGGCGCGGGGCAGGAATGGCCGTAAACAACGGCTGAGCGCTGGTGACCCGCCGTCGCTCCTGGCGGAAAATGTTCTGGCAAAGGTCAGTGCAGTTGGAGCAGATGTAAATATCGTTGGGTCCTTCGACCATGGGCCCGACCTCGCGAGAGGTCTTGCCGCAGAAGGAGCATGTGGTGACTTTTCGGCCGCGGAACCCACTATCTCCGCCGCCGCTGCCGCCGCCGGAACCTCCACGGGGCGGACCGCCGCCTTCGGTCTTGAACCCGCCGGTTGAGAGGATTGAGCTCTTGGTTGGTCCCCGACGGCTCCCTCCGGAACCGGCTGCGTCTAGCGGCGTCTGCGTCGAGGGCGGGTCAGACTGCTGCGAGCTGCTCATATCTTCCTCAAGATGTGACGGAACAATCGCACATCGCACCCGGCCGGGGCGTGGGGCTCTCCAGCATAGTGTATCGGGCTTCATCCACAAGGTCTAAAGCTTCCACCGTGAATCACCATTCGATGTACAGATAACCCATTCTCGATAGAATGCCTCGGGCTCGCGGGCCCTCTTACTCAGCCGCATTGGTGTCCCGCGGGTCAGGTCCGATCTGTTCCTCGCCGGTGTTCGGCCCGGCGAAACGTCCGATTATCGCGGCCTTGGCGCGCTCGAACTCCAGGTCCGTCAGTTGGCCGGCCGCATGCAGGTCGCGAAGCTGCTGGAGCGTGAATCCATCCGCAGACTGCGGCCCCCGGCGGTGCAGGGATCGCCGCACCGCGTAGATTGCTACCGCGCCGAGACACACCAATACCAGCAGCCCAACCAGCCATGGAAAGATCTCTGACAGGAGGTTGGCATGGCGCGGATCGCCGGTGCTGCTGAGCGAAAGACCTACGTGCATAGGGACACTGTAACGGCTGCGGGCACCCCGCTGCGCGGCGGTCGCTGCTACTTTTTTGCGCCGGTTGTCTTCTTGCGGGGCGCGGTCCCTGACGCCGCAGGCTTTCTAGCGGTCTTCGCGGTCTTCTGCTTCTTTTCCGCAGGAGGTTCGGCCGTCGTGGCCTTCCCAGGGCCCGATTTAGCCCACTCGTCAGCGGAGATCTCCTTCACGGTGGCCTGTGCGATCACACGGTCAGCGGCCTTGTGCTCGCGTAAGACGCGGGCTACTTCGCCCAAACGACCGGTTCGCGCCAGCTCGGATCGAAGCTGCTCCGGCCGCTGGCCGCGATGGATGGCGATTGCGGCGAGGCGACCGTTGATCTCCTGCTGCGATACCTCGATGTTGAACTGACCAGCCAACCGGCGAAGAAGGAAGGCAAGCTTGAGGCGATCACGAGCTTGAGCCTCGGATTCGGCACGAATCTCGGCGAGGCGGCCTTCGACCTCATCGGGGGTCAGGCCGCGGTACAACAGCTCAATGCGATGGCCCTCAAGGCTGCGCGCGACCTGAGCGGCCGAAAGCTTCTCGGGAAGCTCAAAGTCCACGCCGCCCAGCAGATAGTCGTAAACCTGCTCACGCATGATGGTGACTTGTTCTTGATCACGACGCTGTTGCAACGTCAGCCTGATCTGCTCGCGCAGATTCTCTTCGCTGCCAAGGCCGTACACCTCAATCAACCGTTGGGCAGTTGCCGGCTCGGTGCGTTCGGCAGCGGTCAGTCGCAGCGTCATCGTCAGCTTTGCGCCGCGGAGGTCGTCTCGCTCGTGAGCCTCGGGACCGATCGTCTCGATGATGACCGTATCGCCGACCCGTTTGTCCTTGAGCAGGCCTTGGAGCTTCTCGACCATGAGGCCGAGCACCGGGCCGCGACCACCCTCTCCCATCCCCGGGAAGATGATGACCGCCTGGTCCTCCTGGAAGAATGGTTCCTTCTCGTCGTTCTTGGTGACCGTCACGTGTGCGAAGAGCCGATCGCCCGGCTGGAAATCGCCTTCAATCCGCTTGGGCGTACCGAGCTGCTGCAACTGCCGCGTGAGTTCCGTTTCGATGTGCTCCTCGGTGATCTCCAGTATGGGTTTGGTGATCTCGATCCCATCGAGCGGCGGCAGCTCGAATTCCGGAACGACCTCGACGTCAAACACGAAGGTAAGTGGCTTGCCCTCTTCGATTTGCAGTTTGTCAGTCGGTTCGGCCGGTTCGGGCTCGCCGACGGGCTCAACGTGGTGTTCTTCGATCGCCTTGGCGTAGGCGTCGGCGATGAGTTTGTTCTTCGTTTCATCGCGCATCGCTGTGCCGAATCGCTTCTCCAGCAACCGCCGAGGGACCTTGCCGCGGCGAAAGCCGGGAATGGAGGTCTCGGTAGCCAGTGTGCCAAGGGATTCTTCGAGCTTCTGGGCGATGGTCTCGCTGGGGATGGTGATCGTCAGCCGCTTCGTCGCTGGACCGACATCCTCGATCTCGACCTTGTTGTCGGTCTTGTCAGCGGGCTGGGGCGTGGTGGAGGTGGCGTCCGCCATCGAGCAGTTCTCCGCATTCCATGCCGTCGGGGCGCAGTACGATACCACACCGACGCGGCGGAACAAAGCACGGGTAGCCCCGGGTACTCATTCGGGGCCGGGAGATCAGTTGATGGCCCCGCATGCATGTACGGGGGCGGTGGTGATCCAGAAGTCGCCCTACCTGAGAAACAACATCTCACCGTAGGTCGGCAAGGTCCACAGATCGGCTGGGATCACGGATTCCAGCGCATCAGATGCCGCACGGGCACGATCCATCGCCGGGATGAGCGAATCGCGAATATGCTTTGCCTGCCGCTGGGAGTCGGTGAGCTGGCGCGTCTCGGCCTGATGGACGGCCTCGGTGGCATCTCGAAGCTCGTCGATCATGTCCACAAGCTCCTGCAGCCCAGCGCGCGTATTTTCGCAATCGACGCCTGCGGCCTGTGTAGCGGCGACCGCCTCGGCCAGCTCCGTTTGATGTCGCAGCGCCGCTGGCAGCACCTGTGTCTTGAGCATGGACACCATCGTCCGGGCCTCAATGCCCACGATCGTGCTGTATTGCTCCCATAGCACCTCCACCCGGGCCCGAAGTTCCCGGTTGTTCAAGACGCGGTACTTGCTGAAGAGGTTCAGCGCCTTCTTGGATTTCAAGGTCGGCAAGGCATCTACGGTGGATTGGAGGTTTGGCAGGCCGCGCCGCTGCGCTTCGTCATGCCACTTGGGGTCGTAATTGTCGCCGTCGAACACGACTTGGCGGTGCTGTTGCACAACATCACGGAGCACGGACCTGACTGCGGCTTCGAGGTTTGTCGGGGTCGGGGCTTTGCCCGCTTTCTCCTGGAGCTTGGTGGCCAGGAAGTCCAACGACTCAGCGATGATGGTGTTGAGCACGGTGTTGGGCCAGGCGATCGAAGAGCTTGCGCCGATGGCCCGGAACTCGAATTTGTTTCCAGTGAACGCGACCGGACTGGTGCGGTTGCGATCGCTGCTGTGCCGAGGGATTTGAGGCAATGTATGAGCACCGAGATCCATCCGCCCGCCCGTCTTTGTGGACCTGGGCTCTCCGCGCTCCAGTTGGTCCAGAATGTCGTTGAGCATGTCACCAAGGTAGATGGAGATGATCGCAGGCGGAGCCTCGTTCGCGCCGAGGCGATGATCATTCCCGGCCCCGGCGACGGACGCGCGAAGCAGGTCCGCGTGCACATCAACGGCACGAACCACCGCCATGACAAAGACCAGAAACTGCATGTTCGTGTGCGCTTCATCCCGCGGGTCTAGCAGGTTCACGCCGGTGTCCGTGGCGATCGACCAGTTGTTGTGCTTACCCGAGCCGTTGATGCCCGCGAATGGCTTTTCGTGCAACACGCAAACCAACCCGTGATGCCGCGCGCAGGTGCGCATCGTGTGCATGGTGAGCATCTGGTGATCGGTAGCGACGTTGGCGTTCTCGAAGACCGGAGCGATCTCGTACTGGCCCGGGGCAACCTCGTTATGCCGCGTTTTCACGGGAACGCTCAGCTCATACAACCGGCGCTCGACCTCGTTCATGAACGCCATTACCCGCTCAGCGATCGCTCCGAAATAGTGATCGTCGAGCTGATGGCCTTTGGGAGCTGGCGCGCCGATGAGCGTTCGGCCGCAAATCTGCAGGTCAGGCCGGCGGTTGTAGAACTCCTCGTCGATCAGAAAGTACTCTTGTTCCGAGCCCAAGGTCGTGATGACCTGCGACACGCCTTCGTCGGTGCCGAAGATCCGCAGAATCCGCATCGCCTGTTTGCTGACGGCCTGAATGGAGCGCAGCAGGGGGGTCTTCTTGTCCAGAGCCTCGCCGGTCCACGACACGAACGCCGTCGGGATGCACAGCGTCGCACCGCTGTCCGTCTTGAGTATGAACGCAGGGCTGGTCGCATCCCAGGCGGTGTAGCCGCGGGCTTCGTAGGTGTCGCGGATCCCGCCCGAAGGAAATGAGCTTGCGTCAGGTTCGCCGCGAATCAGCTCATCACCGGAGAACTTCGCGATCGCCCGACCCTCGCCGTCCGGAGCCAGGAACGCATCGTGCTTCTCAGCGGTGGAGCCGGTCAGCGGTTGGAACCAATGGCAGTAGTGCGTGCAGCCGTGCTCGAGCGCCCACTCCTTCATGGCTGCGGCCACCGTGTTCGCGATGGCCGGGTCCAGCGGCACGCCCTGTTTCATCGTCCGCTGAAGTTTGCGGTAGACATCCTCGGACAGACGTTTGAGCATCACATCACCGGTGAAGGTGAGTGAGCCGAACACATCGGTCAGCGGGCTGGCGGCGTCGGGGCGGTCCATTTCGCGGGTCGAGCGGGTCCCGGCGGGGGAGCGGTCTATGCACGAAGTGGTCATCGGCTCTCCTTGCGACTGGCGTAACTGCGAGCAGGGTCAGCAGCGAGATGCGGAGTATTACAAACTTGGGCCGCCTTGCAAGCCGATGACGTTGAAACCTCAACATATTGTATGAAACGGACCCGACATCTCCATCGGGTGTGACGGGTTTCGCCGGCGGGCTCGTCCTGACGGCACTGCCGTGATCTCTGCGAACGCCCTGCGCTACGCGGTGACTACTGGGCGTCAGATCGACGGCGATTGGTCAGAGCTGCGGCCAGCGTGCGGGCGAAGTCCGCCGCCGCCGACACCGCCTCCCCGTCGGGGCCCATCCGCCGAACGATCGCCGAGCCGACGATCGCCGCGTCCGCCAGCTCCGTAACCGCTGACACATGCTCTGGTTCGGAGATTCCGAAGCCCACCGCGATTGGCAGATCGGTATGTCGGCGGACCGATTCGACGCGGGCCGCGATGTCCGGCGTCGCGTCACGCTCGCCGGTAATCCCCGCCCGCGCCAGCACATACACGAACCCACTGCAAAGCCCGACGATCCGCTCGATGCGATCGTCCGGTGTGGTCGGTGCGATCAGGAGACTAAGCGTCATCCCGTGCCCGGCCGCAAGCTCAGCTACGGCGGGCGCCCCGGCCAGGTCGAGATCGGGAATGATCAGCCCGTCGAACCCGGCTTCGGCCGCGTCGGCGAGGAACCGCTGCGGACCCATCCGCTGCACGATCGAATCGCTGACCATCGCCACCAGGCCCACACGTGTAGCTCGGCGGAGTTGGCTGACGATGTCGAATACTGCCCCCGGCGTTACGCCAGCCCCCAACGCCGCGTGCATCGACGCCGCGATCACCGGGCCGTCCGCAATCGGATCGGAAAAAGGAATCCCCAGCTCGACGATCGACGCCCCGGCCGTCTCCAGGGCGGGGACCACCTCGGCCGTCACCTTCAGCGACGGATACCCCGCGGTCACGAACGGGATCAGCGCCGTGCGACCCTCGGCCCGCAGCCGGGCGAAAATGTCATCAATTCGGCCTGCCATCACCCATTAGCCCCCGGCTCTGCCGGGGGATCGCCTAACTCCTGACCCCTAACCCCTAACCCCTCTCTTCTCACTTCGTCCCCTTCGGCCCGCCGCCCTCGACGTACTTCTTTCGCACGGCCTCATCGAGATCGATGCCGGTGATGTTAGCCAGGGTGGCCAGCCACGCGAGCACATCGGCGAACTCGTCTTCGAGCTCGGCCTGATTCGCCGCAGGCGGATCGCCGCGCTGCTGTTTGCCGATCGCTTTGGCCAGTTCACCCACCTCTTCGGCAAACCACAGGAACGTCCCCGCCGCTCCCCGCGCCGAGTCCGTCGCGTAGTACCGCTCCCGAATCAGTCGTTGAAACTCAGCAATATCCATCGGCAAGATGGTAACTCATGTGCGGGTGCCACTGGCAGCTTGCTGTCGCTGCTAAGGCGCGGATGGCGTGCAAATACACGGGCGGGCAAGCCACCCGTGGGACCCGGCCCGGTTAGAGCAGATCAAGCAGCTCATCGACGGTCAAGGCAGCTTCGTGCAGAATCTTGCGAAGGGTACC
>JADFIM010000167.1 GCA_022566725.1 Planctomycetota bacterium | reverse complement strand
ACAAGCTCTATCCCCGGCCGCCGACCGCCGAGCTGCTGAAACAGATTATGCTGCCCATACGCAGAGCTACCATGACGGCAGTGGCAGAGGGACCTCTCGTGAGAATGCCTAACGATGCTTATGGCATTTCGCTCAGCGGCCTTCTGGAGGGGCATATCGTGGATCAAGCCCTGGCCCATCTAAAGATGGCCGGGGTGCAGCAGGCCCGCGTGCAAATGGGCGCCTACTGGTCATTTGGACCATCACCGGGTGGCCTGGGTTGGCCGGTACGAAGATCTGGTCGAAGGCCGCCAAGGGCAATATCGCGTGCGGCTGATGGACAATCATCGCGGGGCCGATTGCGCTTATCCGCCCGTGGAAATACTGCCCGACGGCACGATCGTCACCACGACCTACGGACACTGGATCGAGGGGGAGGCGCCGTTCATCGTGAGTGTCCGCTTCCGGATGGGGGAGCTGGACGCCAGGGCTGCGAAAAAAGTCACGAAGAAAGAAAGGCACGGGCGCACGAAGTGAATCGCGGTGGACCGGAACACATTCCGACCCTGGTCTACGAGCGCTCCCACGATGTGAGCGTGGTCGTTGCACAGGAGATCGCCGATCTGATCAGGACCCGGGCTGATCAGGGTTGCGCATGCGTTCTCGGCCTTGCGACCGGCTCCACGCCCATGACCGTCTATCACGAGCTCGTACGTATTCACCGGGAGGAGTCGCTTTCGTTCGCCAACGTTGTGACGTTTACCCACCTATGGTCGGCGAGATCAAGATAGTCAGCGCCGAGGGTACCGTGATGGACAGTGCGATCGACCAGGATGTACAGAAGCTGCGGAACCGCTGCGTCACGGGGAGCGAGGCCTATATGGTGCTCGTGATTCCCAAGAGCAAGAAGCAGACCAAGCTCGGGCGTCGGTTGGAGGAACTTCACTACTCCGATCAGAGCGACGAGCGAGACTACGGCGCCTTCAACGTGCGCATCTGGCGAATCGAGTAACCGCCGGCAGATTCCGCGGGATGGTTTTGACTGCGGGGCAGGCTCCGGCGTGCGGGTCCTCGCGCAGCATGGCGATCGACCCATCGGCCCTGCGCTGGGCGACCATGCTCGCCGCGTGCATCTCGACTGCCTCAGCGAGAGTGGCGCCCCGGGCAGCTTCCTCGTGCCGTGTCTCGGCGAGGGGGTGATAAGCAGTGACGGCCACATGGCGAGATTCTGGCCAGATTCGGCCGGAATCGGCCAGAATTCCCTTGATGTTCGGCCCACATTAGGCCCCCATGACCCTCTACTCCCCTGGGCGGACGACACGTCGCGCAGGGCTGCGAAAGGAGGTCCAGTCATGGCCAGAGCCAACACCATCAACGCCCCTCGCGGCGGCAAGGCGCGAGCCAGGGCCACGCGTGCCGTCGGCTACGTGCGGCGCTCAACCGACCGCCAGGAGCAATCGATTCCCGATCAGAAGCGGGCCATCGAAATGTACGTGGCCGAGCACGGCCTGCGGCTGCTGCGCTACTACGTGGACGATGCGATCAGCGGCACCAGCACCGTCGGCCGACGGGCGTTCCAGGCGATGATGGCCGACGCCAAGCGGCCCACCTGTGACTTCGGAATGATCGTGGTCTACGACGTCAAGCGCTTCGGCAGGATCGACAACGACGAGGCCGGCTACTACCGCCACGTCCTTCGGACCCACGGAGTCGAGGTCCACTACACCAGCGAGAACTTCACCGGCGATGGAACTGACGATCTGATTCGGCCTGTCAAGCAATGGCAGGCCAGAGAGGAGAGCAAGGACCTGTCCAAGGTGGTCATTCGCGGGTTGGTGAGCAAGGCGACCAACGGGGATGCCGCAGGCAACGGTAGAGGCTGGTGGATGGGTGGCGCCCCGCCCTACGGCTACGACCTGGGTTATGAGAGCCAGTCGGGCCAGTTCCTGTTCATCCTCCGCTACATGCGCGACGGCACCAAGCAAATGTTCGATCAGAAGGGCAAGCTGATCCGCACACTCGAACGCGGTGAGTCGATCAGCGTCTCCCGCAAGGACCGGTGTAAGCTGATCCCCAGCGCAAAGAACCGGGTGGAAACGATCCGGCGGATCTTCACGATGTACGTCCAGGAGCGCCGCGGCTTCAAGGCCGTTGCCGATGCGCTGAACCGAGACGGCATTCCACCGCCGAGAGGCCCCGAATGGGCAGTGCACTACAGCGGCAAGTGGTCGCTGACCTCGGTCCGTGCGATCCTGATCAACCCCGCCTACAGAGGCGACATGGCCTGGAACCGGCGGACCGATGCGCGGTTCTACCGCATCGTCGATGGACGAGCGGTCGAGCGCAAGGGTGTCCATGGCCGACGCCTCGAACAGAACGACGAGTCGGATTGGCTCGTCGTCGAGAACGCCCATCCGGCAACCGTGAGTCGGCGCATCTGGGAGTCGGCCAAGCAACGCCTCCAGGAGCAACCTTCATCGAGACTCCAGCGCGGAATCAACCCCCGGACCGGCGCGCCGGCCGGCGAACGCATCGGCGGCTGGACCGGCCCGCGCGCAAAGTTCCTGCTCTCGGGACTTGGCGTCTGCTCGAACTGCGGAAGCCGCTACGAGGGCTACACGCGTTACGGCAACATTCGGGGCGAGAATGGATCACGCGGACGGACCTTCCACTACGCCTGCGGCGGCTACATTCGCCACGGCCGGAGCATGTGCACCCTCGGCGCTGTGCCCAAGGACGCGCTCGAGGGGGCGGTGATCACAACCCTGGTGGGCTTCTACGCTCGATACGCAGGCAAGGGCGCCAGGAAACGGATCACCGAGGCGGTGGGCATTCACATCAGCGAGGACCGCGACCAGATCACCAAGCAGAAGAAGAAGCTCGAAGCACGCCTCAAGCGCATCGACACAACCACGCGGAATCTGCTGGACAACATCACCGCGACGAACCGTCAGCTGGTCGATCAGCGTCTCGAAGAACTGAACAAAGAGCGCGAGCGACTGGAGACCCAGATCGAGTCGCTGGAGCGCCTGGCGCTGACGGAGGCGGAGGTTCATGATCTCGCGGCAGAGACTGCACGGTTCGTCGCGTGCCTTGAGCCGTCACTGCGCGAAGGACCACTCGACCAACGGCAGGCCGCGGTGCGACGGTGCATTGACCAGATCGTGATCGATCGCGAGAAGCACGAGGCGAAGATCGAGGTGCGCGTGCTGCCGGCGATCGTGGGCGGGCCGGTGGGCGCAGCGACGGAGACGGTGGTCGCGAGATTGCCGGAGGTGCGGTGCGGCCGGCCGCCGGGAAGCGGGCGCGAGCGCGGTCGCAGCTAGGCTCTTCAATCCCTTGCCATCATCAAAACTCCAACGCGGGATCAATCCTCGGGCCGGCGCGCTGGCAGGCCAACGCATTGGTGGCGGGACCGGTCCGCCGGGAAGCCTGCCGGACACGGCTGGTCCTGATACCGGTGGGAAGAGGCAAACCTCTTCGTTCCTACCCTACGCGACTGCCCGTAAAGTGGATAGAGACCCGGCAGCTACCTACCATGCCACCACAGGCTGGATCGCCGCTTTCATCATCAAGCGGGCTTGACCGCCCCAATGGAGCGCCACAGAGTGGCGACCCCCATATGGGCAACCAAGACCGCTGGATCGATACGTTACTGCTGTACATTGTGGTCCCGAAGTACCGCGAAGAGGTCGCTTCGGACGTAATCAAAGAGCGCCGACGGCTGCGCACGCGAGGTTACGGCAGCTGTACGATCAATTTTTTCACGATACTTGATCTGCTGGATGCAATCACACGACGTCCACAGATTCTGCGGTTCAGCAGACTCATCATGGCAATCCTCGTTGGCTGGATGGCTTGGGCTTGGAAACTGTTCAATTGATCGTGACTTGATACTTTGCGAGCTCTAGCGCGACAAGGCGCTTAGCGCGAGCGCGGTCGCAGCAGGTAGACGACACCGGCGACCCGGACCTTCCTCGTCCCGACACGTCGGGACTCGTCAGGTCCGGCTTCGGAATGCCCGTGCCGGTGGTTCGACCTCCGCAGCCCAACGGCGGCCGTTATGCACCATATCTTTCTCGGAAGACAACGACCCCAAGGGGATTCGAACCCCTGTTTTCAGGATGAAAACCTGATGTCCTGGACCTGACTAGACGATGGGGTCGCTGGGCTATGAGGTTATGGTACCCGTTGCGGAGACTGCCACAAGCTGGCAGCAGCCGCTGTGTGCGGTTACCATCGCCCGGGAGATGACCGATATAACCTCCATGAAGGCTTCCCACTCTGTCAGGCACCGTCTCGTGGCGTCGGTCATTCTGCTCATCGCCTTTTTGGTCATGGCCAGCGTGTTTGCGCCCAGTCGATCGCAAGCGCATGACCGCCCCGGGCCTGCCGGCGAGGCAACATCGTCGCATTCAACGTCGCCACAGAAGACCCTACCGTCGCTGGGCCGGCTGGAAAGTGATCGTTTCACGATCAAGCTCTTCGCCACGCATCGCGGTCCGCGGTACAGCGTTCTGGATGACAAGGGCACGGAGCTGGCGGGGCTGCTTACCGCTGAGCAGGTCGCCGAGCGGTTCCCCGATCTGCCTCTGCCGGACGCCTACGCTGACGCACCGGTGCAACTGATGAACACGAGCACCGTCGGCCCTGACTGGTAGCGGCAGTTGAACCGTCGTTCGAAAGGCGACAACGCACGCCGAGTCGAGTGCTTTGGTACGGTGGACGGTTGTGGACGGCCGCAACGTCGATTCGCGCCCGATCATTGTCAGCCCGCTGGAGTTTGAGCGGCGTGCGCTTCGCCGGGCCGGGCTCGGGCAGCGCTGCCGGCTACTCTGTTGCGGGCCGGGGTCTCGCGGAATCCAACATTGGGCGGCCAGCGTGACGCTGGTTGCCCCGGCGACTCAGCCGGTGATTCTGGCGGGGCTGGCCGGGTCGCTTCGCAAGACATACATGACACGATCGGCACACCTGATCAGCACGGTGATCGGCGACGATGGACGGCGATGGGCGCCAACCTTCGGCTCACCGCTGCAAATGACCAACCGATCTGATTCGATCATCGCCTCGTCGGCCACCACGCTGACCACGCCCATCGCGAAGCGGGCATTTGCGGACCGCAGCGGGGCGGATCTGGTCGATCGCGAGTCGGCCGCATTCGCTGATGCGGCCACACAACGGGGCTGGCGGTGGGCGATCGTCCGCGGCGTCAGCGACGGTTTGCAGGAAACGCTTCCGCCGCAGATCGACGACTGGATCGACCAGACCGGTCGCGCCAAGGCATCAGCGGTGCTGGGGGGGATCCTTCGACATCCGGCCGTGGTCAGAGATATTGGGCGACTTCGAGGGGACGGTCTCGCCGCGATGCAGGCCGTCGCAAAGTTGATTTGCACTATGCTGAGTTGAGCCGCTGAACGCGCTCGCCTTCGGCTCGCGGCTGAACATACCTCCATGACTCACACAGGCATCCTTATCTTTGGCGGCACGTTCGATCCACCGCATCGCGCGCACGTTGTGCTGCCGCCGTTGGTCGCCAAGCAACTCGGGTGTGAGCGGATTCTGTACATCCCGGCAAGGTGCAACCCGCTGAAGGCGGATGAGCCAGCCACGCCCGCCGAGCACCGCCTGGCGATGCTTCGACTGGCCGTGGCACCTCTGCCGAACGCCGAGATCAGCACGATTGAACTCGATCGGGCCGGGCCCAGCTACACCATCGATACGCTGCACGCCCTGCGCCGTCAGCACACATCAGGCGCGGCCTTTCACCTGCTCATCGGGTCCGACCAGGCCCTGGATTTTCATCGCTGGAGGGATTGGCGGCGAATCCTCGAACTGGCGACGCCCGCGGTGATGTTGCGCCCGCCGATGGACGAACCGGGGTACCACAAACAGCTCGTGGAAATCCATTCGCCCCCGGAGGCCCAACGCTGGCTGCGATGCACGGTGCACGTGCCGCAGATGGATATCGGCGCAAGGGAGATCCGCCGGCGACTGGCCGACGGTGGCGACGTCAGCGATCTACTGGACGACGCCGTGGCCGAGTACATCCGAAGCCACGGCTTGTACGGCGCATGATCCGCCATTCGCGAGGCGGGACAACCAGCACCCTCAAGTTCATGCGGGGCTATGATCCGGCGGTCATCGCCTGGGCGCTGGAGGTGTCGCAGTGATCTCCATCAAATGGTGGTCCGCCGGAGTTCTTGGCGACGGTATCACGCTCTCGCGAGAGCAGCGGCGCACGGTCAATCGCAGGGCGTTCGTGGATTTCCTGCGACACCCGTTGCGTGTTGCGGCGTTCCTTGGCGTCCAGATGGTGCCGATGCTCATTTTGATGGTTGTCTGGCAGAGCGCCGGGCCGCTCTTGATCGGCCCGACGGGTCCGATCAAACACATGATGCTCATCGTGAATCTCGCGGTTCTTGCGTATTTCGTAGCGCAGATGGTGACAACGCTGTGGGTGTGGAGAAACATCTATGGGCCTCATCTACGAAGAGCGATGCAAGATGTCGGTTGGGAGGTCTGTATCAAGTGCGGGTAC
>JADFIM010000166.1 GCA_022566725.1 Planctomycetota bacterium | reverse complement strand
CGACATGGCGCTGCTCAATACCGCCGCGACGTTGCTTGTCGCCGACAAGGCCGCGTCGCTTGAACAAGGCCTGCAAATGGCCGCCCGGGCGATCGACTCCGGCGCGGCGGCGGACAAGCTTGGGCGTTTGGTGGAATTGTCAAATGCAATGCCCCCCGGCGGAGCCGGGGGCTAAGGGAGAGTTGCAGCGGTGCGCATTGCTCATGGCGGACCCGTCAGCAGCATCGCGCGGTGTAGAACAACGTGATCCTGGATGGGGCCGTTTGATCCCTCGGTGATTTCGATGGTCAGCTGCGAGCCGTGCAGGGCGATGCCGATCGATACGGTGGGGTGCTCGGCATTGAGCCGGGCGCGAAACACCTCTTGTTCATCATCTCGAATCACGAGTTCGCAATCGCCCCACGACCGTGCCATGCGTGACAGGCGAGCTTCGGCCGAGAAATACATCGGACCCGATAACAATTCATAGCGAACCGTGACGGGCCCACGGAACTCCACCCGCGACAGCCCAAGCGGGGCGAAGTCGTCCAATGCTTTCGGCGGAGGCACAACGTATCGTGTCGGCGGCCCCTGTACCCGTGTCGGCGAAAGTGCCGCAAACGGGCTCAGCGCATCGGGATCGAACAGCACTGCAGCCAACGCCGACAGCGGTACCTGCTTCGCCTGCTGCTCAGTAAGAAAGGGCAGGCCGACGAGTTGAACGAACCCATCCTCGCCGAGCACGATGCGGGCGACATCGACCACGGTGCCGCCGGAGAGCCACAGCCGCCATCCTGTGGGCTTTCGCGGGGGCGTGATCATTCGTACAGCGGCGGCGCGGCTCAGCGGTATCTCGATGGTTTGCCCGCCACCAGCCGGTACCCCATTTGACACATCAATCGTGATGGGATCACCCAACGCCGTCACGAACCCTTCGAGCTCGTCGCCGTTGGCCAGTAGCAGGACATCCGCAGCGCGCCCCGATTTCATTGCGGGTAAGGCGGCACTTTCGGCGAACATCACCGACTCGATCCGATCCAGCGGAACCTCCATCCTGCCCAGCAAGGGGTGGATCCACACCAGCACATCATCGGCCGGCCTGCCTCCGGAGAGCGCTTCACCGGGAAACCGCTGCCCGTCGGCCAACCGCAAGAGCCGTCCGCCCGGCACCGCCGGGACAGCATCGGTATCCAGCAGAGCCACACATTGCTCGATGGCGATGGTCTTCAAGCCCCCGGCTGCATCTCCATGCACGAGCGACCGATCGTTGATTTGAACCAACCGGACCGATTGCACCTGATGGTCGCGTCTTATCAAAAAGTGCCCGTCGGAGGCGATGGCAGGCGGCGCGGCCGCGGCCTGCGCCACAACGAGACAACCCACCATGGCGGGCCAATAGCTCATCACCTCTGGAAGATCGGCAGATAGCGCCTTGGCATCTGAAGGATGATCAAGGCCATGGACGTGGCGTACGCCCCGCCGGCGTGATGGTCGAGCCATCCCCCGTTGCTGGCCTGGCGGGCAAGCAGCTCGTCTCGGACGGCTGGCCACCACGTCTGCCAATACTCGCCGCCGGCCAGGTACATCGACTGAACGGCGTAATACTGCCCGTAGTAATAGTGGGCCTGAACAGCATTGCGTTTTCCGGGCAGCGCGGCTCGCATGAGGTATTCGAGCCCGCGAGTGATCGAGTCGTCCTCGTGGATGCCCGCGTAGAAGAGGCTGGCGACGCCGCCGGCGGTTCGGGGCCAGGCCGACCCGCCCGCTTGGAGCATGTACTTGAAGCCCCCGTCGGGATTCTGGCACCGACGCACATACTCAACCGCTCGATCGATCGTCTGCTTGGGCACCTTGATGCCCGCATTGCGAGCCGAGCGCAGAGCCATGATCTGACAGATCGTCACCGAGATGTCGGCATCGTAGGGAACCGGGTTGTACCGCCACCCGCCCTCGTCATTCTGGGTGCCGACAATCAGATCAACGGCTTTGACCAACGCGTCGCGGACCCGTTTGTCGCTGGGGTTCATGCCGTAGATCTCACCCAGAAACAAGGCCGCAAAGCCGTGGCCATACATCGGCCCATGGGATGTATCGGCGGCGAGCAGCCCGGTCTCGGTGGCGTGGGCCAACACGAACTCCAGCGCGGCCGTGACCTGATCGCCATACTCGCCGCGCCCCGGAAGATGCCCATTGGACATAAATGCCAGCGCACTCAGCGCCGTGATGCCTACGTGCTTGCCGTAGCGCCCACTGCGAAACGACCCGTCGCTATTCTGCTCGCCCTTCAGATACACAAACCCCCCGGCGATGGCTTCGTCGAGCTTCGCGGTCATCTCACCTTCGGTCGGGTTGTTCTGGGCCCCGCCCTGGGCGCGATCGACATCCGCCGGCTCTTTGACTGCCGGCTCGACTATCGGAGGGTCCGCGTCAGGCGCCTCCCGATCAGGTTGACCACTTGTCGCCGGCACAAGCATCGCGCAGGTCAGGGTGCTGACCCAGATTCGAGTCATGGACGTCACTGCGAGGAGGCGCTTCACAAAGACCCCTCCTCGGCCAGGCGCTCGTAATACTCCCGCGTGAGCTGCTCGTACAAACTGGAGAATCTTTCATTACGCCCCTGAAGCAACATATCGCGGATACGACCGGGAAGGTGGCCCCACTCCGTTGCGGTTTCCTCGAGAACGCGATTGATCTCTTCGTCGCGGCGTGGCGGAAGCCCACCCTGCTGAGGGTCTTGAGGAGAAGACGCGCACCGGTCGCAATCGCAGGAGGCATCGTGTCCGGGCTGACGTCTGGGCGCGGTGGCACTTTGCGACCGCCCGCCATCCGACAACGGCTTCCCGCCCATCGATTTCAAGTCGCGAGCCTGATCGATCATTTCGTCCAGTTTGGAAAGGATCTCCTCCTGAAGGCGCTGCGTGCCAAGGCCGGGATCGAGCTGGAGCTCCAAGAGGTCGGCGCTGATTGTCATCTTTTCCAAGGCCAGGGCAAAGGCGTCAGTGATCCTTGCTTCGGCAAGGGCGCGCTGAAGCTCCTGCTCGGCGTCGCGCCGGGCCGCCTCGGCCGCACTGTGATCTTGTTCTTCACGCTCGAGGCCGAGCAGCTCGTCCAGCGACGGCGGTGCTTCGTCGGGCAGTTGGGAAGTCCGCTGCCGCCCGTATGATTCAGCGGTGAGCGCATCACCCTGCGGCGGGGCCGTCGCATCGGCAAGCCCCACGGCGGCCAAGGCCAGCAGCGCCGTCGCCGGAGGCGGGAATAGAAACCAGCGGGGCAGTATCGCCATCTTCGCGGTCATTGCGGTCGCGCTCCCGGGCTTGAATCGGCGCCGTTGGGTGGCCCCTTGAGCATGTCGAGTACTTGTCGTCCCAGACTCCGTAGCTCGCGTTGTGATCGGCCGAGGTCTCGCAGGCGTCGGCTACGCTGGGTCGGCTCCAGGTCGGTGCGGCCGTCAATGGCCCGCGTCAGAGTATAGACCTGCTCCTGCATGCCACGAAGCAACCGCAGCTCTGCCAGCGGCGGGATGAGCCGTGGCTGACCGCCACCGCTACCACCTCCTTGCTGCTGGGCGAATTCGCTGGGCGGCACCAGGACTTCCTCCAGGGCTTCGATCAACCGGCCAATGCTGGCAACGATGCGCTGCTGACGCCGGGTCACCTCCGCGCCCACCTCTCCCTTGACCAAGTCGTCGATCACCAGACGTGCCCAATCATCAAGCAGCGCATGCACATGCGAAAAGACCAGCGACTCATTCAGCTCATGTCTTGTCGCGCGAAGCTCATTCAGCCCGAGGCGGATCTCTTCCTGCGCCCCGCTGAGCCTTCGGGCTTCGATGAGCCGCCGCCGATCGAGCTCACCATCTCCCGCCAGCTCGAGCGTTTCGGCGCGCAGAGCGACTTCTCGGTCAACATATTCGCGATATGCTGCCATGACGTCAGCGCGCTGCCGCCTCATTTCACGTTGTTCGATCACCTGCTCAAGCTGCTCGGCGAGATCCATTGCTTCGCGAAGAAGGTCCAGCGAACGGTTCTCCGCGAGCTCCACCTCGCGCGCGTCCAGCGGCTCGGCGCGCAGCACAACGACCGCGGCGCCCTGCGCATCCGCTGCCCGATCCAGCACGCGGGCAATCCGTCGAGTCTCCTGTGAGGCGGCGCGGGCCAGCGCGGCCACTGCCTGCGTATTCTGATTCAGCCGGATCATCGCCCGATCCCGGCCGGAGAACGATCCTGCCTCGACCGCCCTGGCCAGCGCGGTCAGCTCGCTTTCCTGCACAGTGATCAGCTGCTCAATCGATTCAATCAGACTCGCCAACCGGCGCAGCAGCTCCTCGGCGCTGGCTCGTTTGGACTCGCGAATGTCGAGCAACATTCGCTGCAATGTGCGTCGGGCGGCCTGCTGCGCGCCCTGGGCGGTGCGCATCTGATTCTGCTTGAGGCGATCGGCGGCGCGATCCATCTCCCGGACCAGCTCGCCCTGCTCGCCGGTCGTAGCGGCGGCGCGCATCGCCGCGGCGCCGTGAGGATCCACGTCTTTGAGGTCTTCTGCCTGCTGGTGCAGGTCTTCGATCATCTGCCGGCTCTGCTCACTGAGATCGCCCTGACGCTCAGCGATGCGGCTCAATTGCGTTCGTTGATCCGCGGTCAGCTCGTCCAACATTCGCCCGATGGTCTGTCGGCCCAGCGCAGCCGTTTCGACTTCGAGCTTCGTCTGAGCATCCATAAGGTCTTCAAGCCGCCGCGCGGCAAGCCAGGTGTCCTCATCTCGGTCGAGCAATGTAATGAGATCGATCAACTCATCGCGCACCTCCTGCTGAGCTCGGACGACGAGGCGGTCCTGCGGAGATGGCTCGCGAAGATCAAGCCCATCACTTGGACCAGAGGCGGGCGGTCGAACCACGTCGCGCGGCTGGTCGTCTCGGCCAGTTTCACGAACACTTGGGGGGATGCGACCAGACGATCCGCCTGGAGCGCGAGTGTTGGTGCGCCGCTCGGCCTGGCGGGCCTCGATCGCCTCGATGGCCCGATTTACAGCTCGGCCGGCGAAGTCCAGCAGGTCACCCGCCTGGCGAACCAACCGGCCAAGCTGCTGGTCATCGAGCCGATTGAGCCCAATGCGCTGCACGATCCGATCCACCGCCTGTCGCTGAGTGGCGATCCGTGCCCCAGCCTGCGCCTGCGCTCGCTCAACACCCGGCTGCACGCCGTCCTGGATCACGTCGTCCTGGAGTTCCCGCTGCAAAGCCTCGATCCTGATCGCGTTCTGTCGAACCACGCCGAGCTGGCGGCGAAGCCGGGCGGTCAAGTCGAGCTCGCTGATGATGCGGAGTCGCCGGGCTGGGGAACGGACAAGCGGATGTCTTTGTCCGTCGAGCTCAAACACGTCCTCACCGACACCGCGCAGAAGCACGATGTCGCCCACTGCAAGCTCAAACGAGGCCAGATCCAGCTCGGCTGCGATGGTCGCCGCTGGTGTGCGAGCCCAGCGGTGGGTCTCCCACAGCGGCTGCTCGGCCGTGGGCTGCCGGTCACCGCGTTGAAGGCCGGCCTCGATGCCGATCGTGGCCAGGGCGACGTCGTCACGAGCCTCAGCCGAGACGGGAACGACGGCCGATGCGAGGACCGGCTCGTCGGACTCCGGCTCCATGACCGTGACGTCAGGCGGGCGGTCCTCGATGGCATCGATTCGGTAGGCAATCGGTTCCGCGCTGGTCAGGCCGTACTCATCGACCAGGTGCAGGCTGAGCGACCGGGTTGCAGCCAACCGCCAACTGATCACCCAGCGATCCGGTGACGCCTCGTCAACGGTGAAGGTGGGCGGTTCGCCCACATCCCAACCGAGCGCTTCGATCAGCTCATCATCGTCTCTCGGCCGGGGGATGGGCTTGTTCAAATGGAGTTCGAGCTTCACGTCGGAGCCAATCAGCGACGGCGTATCCGTTACCGCTCGCTGGTCGAGGCCCGGGCCGAGGTCCGTCTCAAGCGGCCGATGCCACGTCGCTGCATACGGCGGCGGCGAGACGGCCAGCGTTGCCCGCCGAACCGCGGGGGGCGGCGCCAGCGTGATCCGCTCCAACTGAGTGCGGGCGTCGGAGGTCTCGAAGTACAGCTCGATCGCCTCGGCGGTGGTATCAACCAGCCGCTCGTGCACCCCGCCGCCCTGATCGGTCAAGACGATGTGCTGCCACGGACCAAGCCGGCCGTTGGCCTGGAGCCGGTAGTGGGCATCGACATGATCTGGATCACCCTTGGTGACGCCGGCTCGCAGGGACAGGGCCTGGCCGCGGGGATGGACGTTACTCAAGACCAGCACTTGGCGCATCAACGATTCGACACCGGTCCGGGCCGGCCATTGGGTCGCCCCATAGGGCAGGAACAGGCGGGCAAGACCGGTCCGCGCACCCGAGGGAGTGGTGATGGCGACCATCGTGACCACCGCGATGCTCGCTAGCATGAGACCTGCGCTGCGCCAGGTTCGTGCGTGGCTGAGCACGCGGGCAAGCGATTCGCCGGCGAGCCGGTTCCGTGTCTCCAAGACACTTCTCGCCGCC
>JADFIM010000165.1 GCA_022566725.1 Planctomycetota bacterium | reverse complement strand
AAGAGAAGGAGACTTCCATGGAAGCCTGTATGGAATGCCACACCGAATACAAGGCCTCGAACGAGTGCAACATCTGCCATAATTTTTGAGGTCTGAGTCACCAGGCAGAAAATGAAGAATTGGGGTGAGCGACGGGACTCGAACCCGCGACATCCAGAACCACAATCTGTGGCCGAAAGGCCATGTTGTTGATTCGTTTAGTCCTTTCCTGCTTCTTACCTCACGGTTTTCCTTCCTATTCGGCACTTACTGTTCCCAAGTTGTTCCCAAGTTTGAGTTTTGGTGAGTGACCCATGACCCGAATCCGACCATTCCGAAAATCCGATAGCGGAATAGGCGGACGGGGTGAAAACATTGTCGAACCCAACCAAAGACGACCAACGCGAAAGCTGTTTCGCCAAAAAGGCACCGGCAACGCTCGCATGGGTCCGAGTCGAACCAACATCCGCCGAGGCGGGGGTGTTGCGTTCGCCAAGCTCAAGACCCATCAAGAGTTCCGCCTTCGTATGCCCAAGAAGATGCGGCGCCTGGCCAACCGCAATGCGCTGCTGGCGAAGATCTTGGACGACGAAGTGAAGTGCTTCGCCAACCTGACCTTCAACGCTCCCAAGACGCGCGACCTCCGGGCGGTCCTCGATGCCGTGGGGATCGATCGCACGTGTCTGCTTGCCCTGGCGGGGGCGAACCGCAACGCCGCCTTGTCCGCTCGGAACCTGCCCCACGTAGACACCCTGCGCATTGAGCAGCTCAACGCCTTCGAACTGCTCAACCATCGGTATCTCGTTGTGGACAAGGCTTCGCTGCAAGCGTTTCTGGACGGTTCGGCGTGGCCGAAGCCCGGCGAGCGGGGGGACTCCTGATGATGGAACCGACAACCATCATCAAGAAGCCGATGATCACCGAGAAGGCCACCTTCGCCTCCAGTGAGTTCAACCGGTACGCGTTCCACGTCGAGCGCCGTGCGACCAAGCCGCAGATCAAGCGGGCGATCGAGCAGTTATACGGCGTGCGGGTGACCAGCGTGGCGACGCAGAAACGCCCCGGCAAGCTGCGCCGGTACCGCTACGGCCATGTCCTTACCCCGGCCACCAAGCGCGCAATCGTGAAGATCCATCCCGAAGACAGGATCGAGTTGTTCTAGTTCGTGAATCGTAAAGTCCCCGGCTTTCCCGGGGCCAATGAAACAAACGCCCATGGGCCTTCGCCTCTACAAACCGACGACCAACGCCCGGCGCAACGCCTCGGTCAACCTTCACACGGAGGTCACCAAGGATCGGCCTGAAAAGTCCCTGCTGCGCCCGCTTCCCAAGACCGGCGGGCGGAACAACCAGGGCAAGATCACGGTGCGCGGCCGGGGCCAGGGACACAAGCGGCGATACCGCCTCATCGACTTCCGACGGACCAAGGACGACATGCCCGCAACGGTGATCGGCATCGAGTACGACCCCAATCGCACCTGCCATATCGCGCTGTTGCAATATGCGGATGGCACCAAGCGATACATCCTCGCGCCACAGGGCCTGACCGTCGGCGAGGCGGTCGTGAGTTCGGCCGAAGCCATTGAGCCCACGCCGGGCAATTGCATGCCGCTGAGGCACATCCCGACCGGTCTGACCTTGCATAACATCGAGTTCGAGCCGGGCAAGGGCGGTGGGCTGTGTCGCTCGGCCGGGGCGGGGGCTCGCCTGACCAACCGTGAGGGGCGATGGGCGACGCTGGTCCTGCCCTCCGGCGAAATCCGCCAGGTATCGGTGAAGTGTCGGGCGACCATCGGGCAGCTCGACAACGCAGATCATCAGAACATCAAGCTGGGCAAGGCCGGCCGGAACCGATGGCGGGGGCGCAAGCCGAAGGTCCGTGGAGTGGCTAAGGATCACGCCTGCCATCCACTGGGGGGTGGTGAAGGTCGATCCAAGGGCCGGCGCGAGCCGGCTAGTGCCTCCGGCACCAAGTCCAAGGGTGGACGCACCCGGCCCCGCGGCAGATGGACCGACGCTCGAAT
Organism: Planctomycetota bacterium; assembly: GCA_022566725.1. Lineage (GTDB taxonomy): Bacteria > Planctomycetota > Phycisphaerae > Phycisphaerales > SM1A02 > JADFFQ01. The sequence continues at coordinate 4,541 of JADFIM010000165.1, read as the reverse complement.
CCTTCGTCGCCGAAAATCCAGGCGATACGGACAGTTGAAAGTCTAATGACAAAAAGGCATCAAGGCATCGAGGCACCAAGGCACCAAGGCACCAAGACTCGCCAGCCCCTAACCCCTAACCCCTAACTCCTAATCCCTGCCCTCCCCCCATGTCACGATCGCTCAAAAAAGGCCCATACGTTGACGAGAAGCTTTACGGGAAGGTTCAGCGGCTCAATGCGCAGAACAAGCGCCTCCCCATCAAGACCTGGGCGAGAGCCTGCACCATCGTTCCCGAGTTCGTCGGCCACATCTTCCAGGTGCATAACGGTCGGCACTTCACCGACGTTTTCTGCACGGAGGACATGGTCGGCCATAAGCTCGGCGAGTTCAGCCCCACCCGGATCTTCCGGGGGCACACCCAAAAGAAGGATAGGGTCAAGCTGCGCCACTGATCACAGCCGCTACGTTTGGCGAATCCCATGACCTACCGAGCAACCCATCGATACGCACGCATCGCGCCTCGCAAGGCTCGCCTGGTGGCGCAGATGATCCGTGGCAAGAAGATCGACGAGGCGCTCACCGCGCTGCAATTCGCCAGGAAGCGGGCGGCCTGGTATTTCAAGGCTGTCCTGCGCAGCGCGATTGCCAATGCCGAGGAGGGCGATGCGGACGTCCGCAATCTCTATGTTTGTGAATCGCGGGTCGATGAAGGGCCGAGGCTGAAGCGCTGGCGACCCAAGGATCGTGGCCGGTCCCATCCATTCTGTAAGGCCAGCAGCCACCTTTACATCGCCTTGGACGAGAGGACCTGACCCATGGGGCAGAAGACGCACCCATTCGGATTTCGTGTCGGCATCACCGAAGGACATAAGTCCCGCTGGTACGCACCCAAGGCGCTGTTCGCCGAGCTGCTGGTGGAGGACTATCGAATCCGCGAGTTTGTGGACCGGCGCCTCAACCGCACGCCTCCCTTCGCGGCGGTATCGGATATTCACATCGAACGGACGCGCGAGGAACTCACCGTGATCCTCAAGACCGCCCGCCCGGGTCTGGTCATCGGCCCCAAAGGTCAAGAGATCGATCAGCTCACGCAGAATCTGCAGGCCCTCACCGGGCGCAAGGTCTTGGCGAAGATCGTCGAGATCAAAAGCCCCGATACCGACGCGAGGCTCATCGCTGAGGCGGTTGCCGAGCAAATGAAGAAGCGGACGAACTTCCGGCGGATGGTCAAGCAGCGATGTGAAGCGGCGATGCACGCGGGCGCCAAAGGCGTGCGCATCCTGCTTTCCGGTCGCCTCGGCGGTGCTGAAATGTCGCGCAAGTTCCAGACGCGGCTGGGCTCGATCCCACTTTCGACGCTTCAGGCCAACGTGGATTACGCCTGCGTGCATAGTCTGACGACCTACGGCACGATCGGCGTGAAGGTGTGGGTCTTTAAAGGAATGTATACCGATCGTGAAGAGGAGCAGCTCGATTCCAAGGCGGCCGGCGCTCGAGGTCGCGCCCGCGGACGGCGGTGAGACCGGCACCGGCCGGCACGTGAGGAACTCATCCGATGCGAATGCCCAAACGAATCAAGTTCCGCAAGCAGCAGCGCGGTACCCTCAAGGGCCGGGCGACCCGCGGCAACTATGTTGCGTTTGGCGACTATGGCCTCCAGGCGCTGGAGAGACATTGGGTCACGGCTCGACAGATTGAGGCCGGCCGCATCGCTGCTCAGCACTTCCTGCGCCGCCAGGGCAAGGTCTTCATCAGGATTTTCCCCGACAAGCCCGTTTCGAAGAAGCCCCTGGAAACGCGAATGGGCAAAGGGAAGGCGGACACCGCTTACTGGGCCGCCCGCGTGAAACCCGGCACCATGCTTTACGAGATCGCCGGAGTGCCGCAGAACATGGCCAAGGAGGCCCTGGCCCGTATCGCCCACAAAATGCCCATCCGCTGCCGCTTTGTCGGTAGACGCCTGGCCGTCTAAGCTCCAGATCCCAACCCCCGTACACTTGCCACATCGTCCACATGAACGCCAAAGAAGTTCACAAGCTCAGCGATGAAGAGATCGAAGTCGAGACGCTGCGGTTGCGCCGCAAGCGATTTGATCTTCGCACACAAGCGGTGACGGAGAAGATCGAGGATACCTCCCAGTTCTTCAAGGCTCGCCGAGATATCGCCCGGCTGTTGACTGAGAGACACATGCGTCGGAGACGTTCGTCCACCCAGCCCCAGGCGAAGGAAAGCTAGGAGATGCCGTGGGTCATCTGAAAGAAATCAAGATTCCGCAGCGCTCGCCCCGACGCGTCGGCGTCGTGGAATCCGATGCCCGGGAGAAGTCCCGCAAGGTGGCTATCCATTACACCGTGCGACATCCGAAGTACGGCAAGTACATTCGCCGGCGCACGGTGCTGCACGTGCACGACGAGGAGAACGTCTCGAAGAAGGGTGACCGCGTCGAGATTGCTGAGTGCCGCCCGATTTCCAAGGAAAAGTCCTGGGTGCTCGTGCGGGTGGTGAAGTCGGCCTCAGACGCCCCCGCGGCGGCGCTGCCGGCTGCTGCGGAGGCGCTACCAACCGTGGTCACGTCGGAGTCGAAGGACGAATGAGACGGGTTACCCCTGCCGTTGATCGAAGGTGCACGCGATGATCCAGAAGGAATCGCGGATGACTGTCGCTGACAACAGCGGTGCCAAGGTGGTTTTGGTGATCGGCGTACTGGGCGGCTCGACGGCCCGCGGCAGGTCCACTCGCCGGACCGCCGGCGTGGGCGATCGAGTGGTCTGCTCGGTGAAAAAGGCATTGCCGAACGCCGAGATCAAGTCCGGCGACAAAGTTCAGGCTGTGATCGTCCGCACGAAGTTCCCCACCCGCCGCGCCGATGGCTCGTACGTCCGATTCGACTCCAACGCCTGCGTGCTGATAGAGAAGGACGGCAACCCTCGCGGCACCCGTATCTTTGGCGCGGTAGCTAGAGAGCTGCGTGAGAAGAACTACATGAAAATCGTTTCCCTGGCTTCGGAGGTCGTCTGACATGCCACGGCATATCACCAAAGGCGACACGGTCATCGTCACCGCCGGCAACGATCGAGGTGCGACCGGGGAGGTGCTGCGGGTGCTTCCCAAGCAGGACCGCGTGGTGGTACAGGGCATCAACATCCGCGCCAAGCACCTCAAACCCACCCAGGCCAATCCGCAGGGTGGAATCGTACGACGGGAGATGCCGATTCGGATCAGCAACGTGAGTCCCGTTGTTGGGGGCAAGCCCACCCGGGTTCGTTTCCTGACCAAGCCCGATGGCTCCAAGGTCCGCGTTGCCGTCCGGGGCGGCAAGGAGCTGCACAAGCTGCACGGTCCCAGGGCGAAGCAGGCCGGCCGAAAGACCAAGGTAAACAAGTAGGAATCTCTCCATGGCCGCTTCGCAACAACTTCCCCGCCTCCGAAAGCTATATCAGCAGACCGTCGCGCCCCAGCTGATGAAGCGGTTCGGCCTGCGCAATGTTCATCAGGTTCCCAGGCCCTGCAGGGTCGTCGTGAACTGCGGCATCGGCCGCTTCCTGGAGAACCAGAAGTTGCGCCCTGAAGTCCGCGACACCGTCACCGACACCCTGGCTACCATCACCGGCCAGAAACCGATCATCATCAAGGCCAAGAAATCGGTGTCGAACTTCAAGGTTCGCGAAGGATCACCTTCGGCGATCATGGTGAGCCTCCGCCGTGACCGCATGTGGCATTTTCTCGACCGGCTGATCAACCTGACGATTCCGCGGATGCGTGACTTCCGCGGACTCAAGCTCACCTCATTCGATTCTTGCGGCAACTATTCCCTCGGCCTGGTCGAGCAGGCGGTCTGGCCGGAAATCAATATGGCCAAGGTCAACTTCACTCACGGAATGCACATCAACATCGTCTTTGAGAACTCAACCCCCCAGATGAGCGAGTTCATTTTGCAGGAGATCGGGATGCCGTTCGTGAGGCGAGAAGAACAGACGCAGTCTTAGAAGGTGCAGCCCAAAGGCACGCACTCTTCGCTTGATAGGGACCCTTGTATGGCAAGCAAACGTGTATTCGTCAAGATGGCCAAGGAACCGAAGTTCTCCACGCGGAAGCGCAACCGGTGCCAGATCACCGGGCGTGCCCGCGGGGTGTATCGCAAGTTCGGGGTCAGCCGGCTCGTTCTGCGCGAACTGGCGCTGCGCGGCATGATCCCCGGTATGCGCAAGGCAAGCTGGTAGAGATGAGGGCCGAGGCATGAGGCACGATGGGGAAGCCGGCCTCTGACTCCTGACTCCTGACCCCTGCCCCCTGCGGAGCATCCAATGTCCCAACAAGACCTCACCGCCGACATGCTCACTCGAATCCGAAACGCGGTGCGCAATGACGCACCGTACGTCAACTGCCTCAACAACAAGCTCAATCGGGGAGTGGCTGAGGTGCTTTGTGAAGAGGGTTACACCAAGGCGCACGATGTGATCGATGATGGACGTCAGGGCGTCCTTCGGATCAATCTCAAGTACGGCCCCCGCGGCGAGCGGATTATTCATGCCATTGATCGGGTGTCCAAGGTGGGCCGG
>JADFIM010000164.1 GCA_022566725.1 Planctomycetota bacterium | reverse complement strand
GCTTGATCCCGACGACACGCTGGTGCAGATCAAACCCCGCGAGGGCGAGCACACCGTTCGCACCGAGGACATCGAGCGCGTGCTGGCCGAGCAGGGCGAGCAGATCGCGCTGGTGTTATTGCCCGGCGTGAACTTCCATACCGGGCAGGTGTTCGACATGGCTCGAATCGCCGTCGCCGCCCGGAAGCACGACTGCGCGGTTGGACTGCAACTGGCCCACGCAGCCGGCAACGTCCAGCTTCACCTGCACGATTGGGAGGTCGATTTCGCGGTCTGGTGTTCGTACAAGTATCTCAACGCCGGGCCTGGCGCCGTCGCAGGGTGCTTCGTACACCAAAGGCACGGGAGGAATCTTGAGTTGCCGCGATTTGCCGGATGGTGGGGCGATGATCCCGAAACTCGTTTCCTGATGCATCTTCAGCGCGATTTTGTTCCGCAGCCGGGCGCGGCCGGTTGGCAGGTCAGCAACCCCCCCATTCTTTCGATGGCGCCGCTGAAAGCCTCGCTGGAGATGTTCGATGAAGTCGGTATGGGCGCGCTGCGACACAAATCCCGACAGCTCACCGGCTACCTGCGCTTTCTGCTGCAGCGCTCGTCGAACGATCGGTTCGAGATCATCACGCCTAGCGACCCGGACGCACAAGGCTGCCAGCTCTCGATCCTTGTGCGCGATCAGCCCAAGCAGCGCCACGAGGCTGTGTTGGCCGAGGGCGCCGTCTGCGACTTCCGCGAGCCGAACATCATCCGCGCCGCGCCGGTTCCGCTGTACAACACCTTCCACGAGGTGTGGCGGTTTGCGCAGATCCTGACGCGTCACGTAGAGGCGGATTCACCACGGAGGGACTCGGAGAGCCACTGAGGGCTAAGGAGTGGTTGCGATGCTCGTTCATGAGCGCGTCACGGAACAGGTCATCGGCGCCGCAATTCGCGTTCATCGGGCGCTTGGACCGGGTCTGCTTGAATCCGCGTATGAAACGTGTCTTGCTCATGAGCTTGCGCAGCAGAGTCTGAGCTTTGAGCGTCAGGTTGAGATCCCCATCGTCTACGAAGGGTGCTCGCTGGATTGTGGATTTCGCATTGACCTTCTTGTCCAAGACAAGGTGGTTGTTGAGCTCAAGGCGGTTGGGAAGCTGATGCCCATCCACGAAGCTCAGCTCATGACCTACCTTCGGCTGTCGGGAAAGAAAGTCGGCCTGCTTATCAACTTCAACGTTCTCCGCCTCAAAGATGGAATCATGCGTCGTGTTCTCTGACGATCCGTTCAACCCGTGGGTTGGGGGCGCCACGCTCCTTCGTCGCTCTCGGTGGTCCTCGGTGGCCCTCTGTGTTGAGCCGTCTTCGGTCGGTCTATAGCAATGGGCATCGAAGTGAGAAGCACAGTGACCATCGTCGGGGCCGGTTTGGCGGGGGCGCTGCTGGCGTGCATGCTCGGCGAGGCCGGTTATAGCGTGGGAGTGTACGAGCGCCGGCCGGACCCCCGGGCCAGGGGGTTGACCGGCGGGCGATCGATCAACCTCGCCCTTTCGGTACGCGGGATCCACGCCCTGCAACGAGCTGGCTTGGCCGAGGCGGTGCTCACCGACGCCATCCCGATGCGCGGGCGAATGATTCATTCACCCACCGGCCGGCTGACCTTCCAGCCATACAGCAAGAACCCCAACGATGCGATCAACTCCGTGTCACGGGGTGGGCTGAACGTGACGCTCCTCGACGGCGCCCGGAAGCACCCCAACGTTCGGTATCACTTCGAGCATCGCTGCATCGACGTTGACATTGACAAGCCCTCCGTTACGTTGCTCAACACCGCTGACAATGAAACGACTCGCGTCGATGCAGACGTCGTCATCGGTTGTGACGGCGCGTTCTCGGCCGTGCGCGGGCGGATGCAGTTGGTCGATCAATTCGATTACAGCCAGACCTACCTCGGGCACGGCTACAAGGAGCTGACGGTTCCGCCGACGCGTGGCGGTGACTTCGCCATGGAGCCGCACGCGCTGCACATCTGGCCGAGGGGCGGCTCCATGATGATTGCGCTTCCCAATCGCGACCGCTCATTCACCTGTACTCTCTTTTGGCCGTTTGTGGGTCCGGGCAGCTTTGAGGCGGTGAAGAGTGACGATGAGATTCAGCGTTTCTTCCAGGCGAATTTCCGCGACGCCGTGGAGCTTATGCCCAGCCTCGTGGAGGATTACAGGCGCAACCCCACGAGTTCGCTGGTGACCGTGCGCTGCTCGCCGTGGTTCTACCAGGACAAGGTGGTGCTCGTCGGCGACGCCGCCCACGCCATAGTGCCGTTCTACGGCCAGGGGATGAACGCGGCGTTCGAGGATTGCGTCGCTCTCGTCGAATGTCTTGAGCAGTCCAGGTCGGATCGCCACGCAGCGTTCGAGCGATATTTCCGTGGGCGCAAGGTCAATGCCGACGCCATCGCCGACCTGGCGATCGGGAACTTCATTGAGATGCGAGATCGGGTAGCCTCGCCGGCGTTCCGGCTGCGCAAACGCGCCGAGCGTGTGCTTCACAGGTTCTGTGGGCGGTGGTACACGCCGTTATACAACATGGTGACCTTCTCGCGGATCCCCTACGCTCAGGCGAGGAGCAAAGCGGCGAAGCAACTGCGCAACATCATCGTGCTGTCGAGCCTGCTGCTGAGCCTGCTGGCAGTCGGTATCCTGGTCGCGGTCTGGTCGCTGCGGTGAGCTGCGCGGATCGGCGAGGCGCCGGCCGGCAGTCTGGGAAAAACGATGTCGAAGAAGCCTGAGCATTTCCACGACCCGTATTGCGGCAACTGTGGATACAAGCTCACAGGGTTGGTCGATTCATCGAAATGTCCCGAGTGCGGCAAACCCTTGGTGGAGGTGGTGAGCCGCTCCGGGCAATGGGGGCGGCGATACCGGTCCGACGCAACACTGTTTGGGTTGCCCGTGATCGATGTCGCGTTCGGCCCCAGACCGGGCGAGCGCATCGGCCGGGCCCGAGGGATCATCGCGGTGGGTGACCGGGCGACCGGATTGGTTGCCGTCGGCGGATTCGCCCGCGGCGTGGTGGCGGTCGGGGGAAACGCCATCGGCCTGTTTACCCTCGGCGGCTTCAGTTTTGGCCTGGTCGCCGCGTGGGGTGGCGTGGCGATCGGGGCGCTGAGCTATGGCGGACTGGCCCTGGGAATCCTCGCTTCCGGCGGACTGGCCCTGGGCATCGTCGCCACCGGCGGCCTGCCCATCGGTTACTACGCTATGGGCGGAGCACCTGTCGGCGTGCACCGTCTCGGCCCCGGCGTGAGCTCATCGGAAGCGATTCAGGCGCTCAGCCGGCTCTCATGGTTCTTCGGACCACCGACAGCGTTCACCGCTATGACGCTGCTGCAACCGCTGATCGTCATCGTCGGCCTGGTGGCGGCGGCCGCGGCTGGGATCAGCCTGCTCGCGCTGTGGGGACATCTGCGAGGAAAGCCCTCCGCCGCAGACCCATGAAGCGCTCACTGTATGACATCACGCCGCCGATTTCACCGGACTTGAAGGTCTGGCCGGGCGACACTCCGCCGAGCCGTGAAGTGCTGCTGGACATGAAGCGCGGTGACAACCTCACGCTCTCCACCCTACACGCGACCGTGCATCTAGGCGCTCATGCCGATGCCCCGAGCCACTACGGCCGCAATGCGCCATCCATCGAGCTGCGAAACCTGGAGTTGTATATCGGTCCGTGCCGGGTCATTCACCTGGATGTCAAACGCGGTGCCCGCATCGAACCGGAAGATGTCCCAGCGAACATTCAAGCTGACCGGCTGCTTCTTGCGACCGGCACGTTTCCCGACCCCCGGAAATGGAACGAGGACTTCGCGGCCCTGAGCCCGGAGCTTGTCGATCATCTGCATGAGCGAGGCGTCAAGCTCATCGGCATCGATACCCCCAGCGTGGACCTGTTCGATTCCAAGGACCTGCCCGCCCACCAGCGTTTTCTCGCCCACGACATGGCGATCCTGGAAGGCTTGGTGCTCGAAGATGTGCCGCAGGGGATGTACGAACTGATCGCCCTGCCGCTGCCGTTGGTCGGCTTCGATGCGTCACCGGTTCGCGCGGTGTTGCGCACCATATAGCCCTCAGCTTGCCGGGGGTTAGCTCCCAATCGTCGCGATGACTTTCAACTCCACCGCGATCGGCGTGGGCAGGGAGCCGACCTCGATCGTGGTGCGCGTCGGGTTCGGCTTGCCGTCGCCTGCGAAATACTCTGCATACAGCGTGTTGAACCGCGCGAAGTCCTTCTTCATGTTTGTGAGGAACACGAGCACATCGACGATGTTGTTCCAGCCCGAGCCGGCGTCTTCCAGAATGGCCCGCACGTTGTCGAAGCACGACCGGCACTGCGCTTCAATGTCATATGAAGTCACGTTTCCCTGAGTATCAAGCGTCACGCCTGGGATTTCTTTGCGGCCGCGTTTCCGGGGGCCGACGCCGGAGAGATACAGCAGGTTGCCGACGCGCCTGGCGTGCGGATAGGCGCCGACGGGTTCCGGGGCGCGCCTGCTCATGAGGCCCGGGTCGTGCATCGATCATCCTTCCCAAACTGCCGGGACAAGCCTGCGACGAGACATCTTCATCCCTACGTGCCTTCGTTCCTCAATTTGATACACACGTTCTTCGGTTCGGTGAAGAAGCGCAGCGCTTCGTCGCCGCCTTCTCGGCCGAGGCCGCTGTGCTTCATTCCGCCGAAGGGTACCCGCAGATCGCGCAGCAGCCAGCAGTTCACCCACACCGTCCCGGATTGAATCTGCCCGGCGACGCGATGGGCCCGATCGAGATTGCCCGTCCACAGCGAGGCGGACAGCCCATATTGCGTGGCGTTGGCGAAGCCGATGACCTGCTCCTCGTCGTCAAACGGCATGATCGTGACCACCGGGCCGAAGATCTCCTCGCGGTTCGTCCGGCACTGCGCGTTTAGTCCGGTGATGACCGTCGGCTGGAGGAAGAACCCGCCGCGGCACCGATCGTTGATCGTGCCCGGCCGGGCGCCGCCGCAACGGATCGTGCCGCCTTCATCCTGGGCCAACGAAACATACGATTCGACCTTGCCCAGATGCTCTTTGGAGATCAGCGCCCCAAGGTCGTTTTCTTCCTCGAGCGGGTCGCCCACGCGCAACTTCCCAGCACGTTGGACGAACGACTCGACGAACTGGTTGTACACCGGCTGTTCGACGAAGATCCGGGAGCCGCACAGACACATTTCTCCCTGGTTGGCGAACGCGGATTGCACACTCACCGGAAGCGCTTCATCGAGATCAGCGTCAGCGAAGACGATCGTCGGGTTCTTGCCTCCGCACTCCAGCGCCAGACGCTTGAACATTGGAGCGGCGGTGCGGGCGATGAGCGAGCCGGTCTCGGTTCCCCCGGTGAAGGAGATCGTCGGGACATCGGCGTGGCTGACGATGGCGGCGCCTGCCTTGGACCCGAGGCCGTGCACGATATTGAGCACGCCCGCCGGCAGACCCGCCTCCTGACACAGTGCAGCCAGTCGATGGGCGGTCGTGGGGGTGAGCTCCGAGGGTTTGCCCACCGCGGTGTTGCCGGTGGCGATCGCCGGGGCGACCTTCCACGTGAATAGATACAGCGGCAGGTTCCACGGCGAGATCAGCCCGGCTACGCCGCGCGGCTGGCGCAGGGTCACGTTGAGCGCCTCGGTATCGGTCTGATGCGTTTCGGATTTCGTGTGCAGGATCGCCGTGGCGAAGAAGCGGAAGTTGTTCACGGCGCGCGGGATGTCAACCGATCTTGCTACGCTAAGCGGCTTGCCGGTGTCGATGCACTCGCTGCGGGCGAGTTCGTCGAGGTCGCGTTCGATCAGGTCCGCGATCCGAAGCAGGATTCGACTGCGCTCGGCTGCGGGGGTCGTCGACCACGCTCCGAACGCTCGCTTAGCGGCGTCCACGGCCGCTTCGACATCGCGCTGGTCGCTATCGGGGACCTGCGCGCAAACCTCGCCCGTGGCCGGGTCGATGTCGTCGAAGTACGCCCTGCCCGCTGGTTCTACGAGCTGCCCGTCAATGAAGTTGCGGATCGTCAACATGTCTTGACGCGAGGTTTCCAGGTGATCTGTTACTGCCCTGCGAGGCGTCCGCCATCGACGGGCAGGTTGACGCCGTTGATGTAGGCTGCCGAGGGCGAGGCGAGAAAACCGGCTACCGCAGCGATCTCTTGCGGCGCGGCGAAGCGACCCAGCGGCACGTTGGCGATCATTTGACCTTCGATTTCCTGGACCGTCGAGCCGGCGCGATTCGCCCTGCCCTGGATGATGCTGTCGAGTCGAGCGGTGCGGGTGTAGCCGGGCAAGATATTGTTGACGGTGATCCCGAACGGGCCCAGTTCGCCGGCGAGGGTGCGGGCCCAATTCGCCACCGCGCCGCGGATGACGTTGGACACGCCGAGCCCCTTGATCGTCTGGATCACCGACGTGGAGATGATGTTCACGATGCGGCCATAGCCTGTTTCTTTCATGCCGGGAACCAACGCCTGCACGACCAATTGAAACGCCAGCACGTGTTTGCCGATTCCAGCGAGCAGCTGTTCGGAGGCGG
>JADFIM010000163.1 GCA_022566725.1 Planctomycetota bacterium | reverse complement strand
CTTGCTCTGCGGTCGGCAGACTGTGCACTTCGTAACAGTGGAAGACGTGCGCCGCCCGCCGCGGCGGGGCGTGAAGCTTGTATCCTCGCCCCATGCCGCAGACGGCTCGGCCGGGACGAGCCTCGGGGTCCTTGGTGGCGCGCATCACACGCCCAACACAACGGCCGATCATGCAGGATCACCTTGAGTCCGACGATCAAAATGGTTCGCAGGTCGAAGGTCAAACGGCCCAGATGTTGCGGCGCGGGCGGCAACAAGGACAGTACAATGTTCCAGACGCGGCCTGCCATGGCCAGGTACCTCCTGCTGAGAGTCCACAACACGAAACAGAGGTACAAGTCTGCAAGGCCGCTGGTCTTATGGCAACCCCCCAAGCCCGGCAGTCGTGCAATTTGTTCGGAAGCCCGCGGCTCATTATGTCCCGACACTTGAGTCGCAGCCGCACTAGGCGAGCGCGATCAAGGTCCGCATCCAGCCCGGCCGATACTGTGCTCGTGGCTGATGCACAGGATATTGTGGAGCACGGTGACCCAACGAGACCGGGTGCGCGGCCGCAAGGGCCATCCAGGCAGATCGGGCGGAAGCGAAAGTTCCTCTCGATCTGGTTCCGCTGCTGTCACGTCTACGGACGGCTGTATCGCAATGCCCAGCAGACGACGTATCAGGGGCGATGCCCGCGCTGTGGGGCGTTCGTTCGGGCCCTCATCGAACCGGGGGGAACAGACCGAAGGATGTTTGAAGCACGTTAGGATTCAAATCAGGCGCTTGGGCATTTCGGCGGGCGAGACCTTGGTGGCGGCGGGCATCCGCTCGCGGTGTGAAGCCTTTAAAGGCTCATCGGCGTGCAACGCATGCGTTAGAGCGCCGGACATTCGCCCTGCGTCTCCATGCAGGCTCGTTGCCGAGATGTTTGCCGCCTCACGCTCCAAGGCGGGATCCAATCCCATCGATTCGCTTTTCAACAGCACCGCCTCCACCGCCGAGCCGAACCGGAAACCGACCAGAATGAACCCCACGAGGCTCGCCGCCGGCAGCAAGAGGAATCGCACATAGAACGCCAGGGAGAATCCTTCCGCGCGGGCGGCCTCCACCTCCGCCATCATCAGCGAGTAGCTGCTGAGCGCTCCCTCCTGCCACGGCAAGCTCAGCCACTCTCCCACCGGCATCGCCAAGAGACTCAGCACGATCGCCCAGATCAAGGCGGTCACTGCCCGATCCACTTTCGGCGCGCCCGCGGGCACGGCCAGCACCACTCCCAAAGCCAGCAGCGGACCAATGAGCAACACCGATACAAGACCCAGCGCCCGAGCTGTGGTGACCACAATTCTGAACGTCCGGTCGTGTGAACTTAGCGTGCGTTCGACGCCGGCCGGGTCAGGGGTGCCCGTCGCCGATGCCGCTCCTTGCAGCCGCGGGTCCTTCACGGGACCAACGGAGGCGTAAATGGATTGGTCGGGGCGGTCCTGAGCCGTGACGATCAGCGGAACATCGGCGGAGGATTCCGGCTGGCCGTAGCGCATATCCGTGTATGTGGCCAGCGACCAGATCACCGTTTGCGCACACAGTGAAAGGCTGATAACCCAGCAGGACACAACGATCGCGAGCCGTAGACGCCTTAGGGCGCCACAGAGCGAACGATTCTCAGGCTGGAAGATCGCCTTACTTTCCATCGACCACAACCCCACGGACCGCACAGGGGCCGGCGGTACGGCTACATCGGCCCAATTCAGCTGTCCGACCAGCCAAATCGGGGTCTCCCCAGACCCTTCCGCCCGGCTCCCGACGATCGCTCGACAGCCACGCATCGCTGCGTATGATGGCCCCCGTGCCCAACGCTCGGCTAGCCCGCAAGATTCACCACCCAGAACACAGAGAGGACACACAGAACAGCAAAGACCTGCTCAGAGAACACGGCAGCCTCGATCTGAATCGGGGCAGTGTGGGCTCGTCCGACAAAGGCCCCACATGACCAGAGCTTCCTCTGTTGCCATCCTCTGTGCTCTCTGTGCCTCAGTGGTGATGAATAGTGCGAGCTAGTCCGGGCGCGTGCGGCTCGCCCATAACCCGCCGGGGTGCATCAATGCCTGCCTCAATCAGAGACGAGCTGGACATTCTCGACCAGGCAGTGCTCAGCGACGTGGTGGTCGGCGAGCTCCGCCTCAGCCCAAAGCAGGCACTGCGCCTGTACCACGAGATGTCGATCCACCAATTGGGGCGCTGGGCCGATGCTCGCAGCCGACATATGCACGGCGATCACATTCGTACCTACGTCATCGACCGGAACATCAACTACACGAACATTTGTACAGCACGGTGCACCTTCTGTGCCTTTCGACGCGACGGCGATGAGGACGACGCCTATACGCTCCAGTACGACCAGTTGCTTGCGAAGATCCAGGGGCTGGTTGATATCGGGGGGACGCAGATCCTCATGCAGGGCGGCATGAACTCCGACCTGCCGCTTGCGTGGTACCTCGATCTGCTACGGGAAATCAAAGAGCGGTTCCCGCAGGTGCACGTGCACGCCTTTAGCCCGCCTGAGTTTCTCGAGTTCGTGCGCTTCTTCGACCCGCCGGGCGATGGCCTGGAGAAGAAGATGCGATGGGTGATGCAGCAGATGAAACTGGCTGGATTGGACTCGGTGCCCGGCGGAGGCGGTGAGATCTTCGCCCCGGCCGTTCGGCGAAAGATCGGCCTGGGCAAGTGTGATGCGCACGAGTGGCTCACGACCATGCGCGTCGCGCACGAGCTGGGCATGAACACCTCGGCCACGATGATGTTCGGCCACATCGAAGGTATTGCCGATCGCATCCACCACCTCGAGCTGATCCGCCACTGGCAGGACCGCTCGATCGCCGACTTCGCCCCCGACGGAGGCGGTCGGTACAAAGCGTTCATCGCCTGGCCGTTTCAGCGCGAAAACACCCCGCTGGGACGCTGTAAAGAGTGGGGCCGCGGCGTTGGCGACGATCCCGGCCGGCCATTCCCCGGAGACGTCGTCGCCAGGCTCGACGGCTCGGGCGAGAAGGACCAGGACCCGTTGTTCGGCCGGCGAGTTCGCCTGGCCGGATCGAGCGAGTATCTGCGCACTCAGGCGCTGAGCCGGCTGTATCTCGACAACATCTACTCGATCGGGTCGAGTTGGGTCACGATGGGCCCGCACATCGGGCAGGTTGCGTTGAATTACGGCGCCAATGACATGGGTTCGGTAATGATGGAAGAGAACGTCGTCAGCGCTGCGGGGACCACGTACTGCCTCAACGAGGCGATGATCTGCCGGCTGATCCGCGACGCCGGCTTCATCCCCGCGCAGCGCGATAACGAATATAATCTGCTCAAGGTCCACGCTGACGCCGACTCGCCCGACGTTCGCGTCGATGACTGGTCGCGCTTCCGGACGCAGCAGCTGGACGGACAACAACCCGACGCGCCGCCGGTAGCCCTTACCGTCGGCGCCGGCGAGCGGGCATTTTAGCCCGCCGTGTTCACACGCCGGGCCGCATACCCCCGGTGAATCTACTGGGGGCTAAGTGGGTTTCGTGATGTCGGTCCCGCCCCATTTAGCCCGGCGTGAACACACGCCGGGCCGCATGCACGCGGCGTGTTCACCACCAAAGATGCCCCCGGTGTGTTCACCGGGGGCTAAATGGTGTACCGTGCGCCGGTGGGCCCAACGTTGGCAACATTGATCACGATGACCACCTATGGGACGTGGCTGCGCGGTGACGCGCGCGGCTGGATTGACAACGGCACGCTGATGCCCCCGGATCCGATTCTGCAAGCCGTTGACCGTGACCGTATGAAGCATCCGGTGTTCGTCTTCGATCTTGACCATCTTCTCGATGTCGGCCGATGGATCGGCGACTCGCTTCGTGAACGGCTTCATGTGCATCTGTGGGCGATGACCGTACAGATCTGGCACGTGCACTTCATCATCGCGCCTACACCGCGCGAGATCCAAAGCATCGTCAAATGCGCCAAAGACGCCGTACGGTGGGGGTTGCGAGCACGGCAGCCCATTTGGACGACCGGTTATGACAAACGCTTCTGCTTTGATCAAGACTCCGTGTACCGCCGGATCGCATATGTTGAGCGCCACAATCTTCAATTAGGCCGGTCGGCCCGACCGTGGACCTTCATCGAACCCCCATTTAGCTCGCCGTGTTCACACGTCGGGCCGCATGCCCCCGGTGTATTCACCGGGGGCTAAGTGGCCGCCCAACGATCGGCTTCGGCAATCTCCCGCCCGCACTCCGGGCAGCGGTTGCTCTCCAGTCGGTACAGCAGGTACCCACAGGCACAGCGCGGCTCTTCGACCGCAATCGTGATCCGCAGCCCGCAGCTGGCGCACTTCACGGGCCCTGTTCGCATCTGCTGTTGGGTCTTACAGCGCGGGCAGGTCAGCGTCACCCACACCTTCATCGGAAGCGATTCGACCGAGGCCTTGCGTTGCAGCTTTTCAATAAGTGCGAGAATCGGCGTAACAATCGTGCCGCACGAAGTAAGGATCGCCAGGACGCCGGTCATTCGTTCCCACCAGTCTTGCCACGCGCCGCCATAGCCAAGGACCGGGTCCCATATCAGCGCGAGCGACCACGCCACTAACGCCGCGCCGATGCAAATCGTTATCAATCGCACTCGTACATACCGCACACGATCCAAGCGCACCTGCAGCAAAACTGCGGCCCATAGGTTCAAACCGAATAGGATCACGAAGGTTGAGAATAGACGAAACATCCACCAATTATCGAAGTGGAACCAAGCGACGCTGGAGGTGAACAGCGCCAACAACGTCGTGAGCACAAACGCCAACGCTCGCGCGCCCTGCGGACCTCGGCCATGAAGCCGTGGCAGAACGAGCAAACCAACAATCAACGCCCATCCGATCACGGTCGTGAATTGACTGCCCAGCTTCTCCAGCACGCGCCGCAACGAGCCCCATGGCTGCACCCAATGCCCCTGGACCCATGGCCCACCAGGCCCGACGATCACAGTCCACCAGGTGAGTATTAACCAAACTGCCAGAGCACACAGTGCAGCGACGATCCCCACCCACATCGCCGGCACGAGTCGGCGCTTGCCCAAGACAATGGCGCAGATCAGGCACCCCAAGCTGAATCCGCCGACCAGCAGTGACGAAACGAGAATCTCTTCCGACCACCGTCGAAACCCCGGCAGCAGCAACGCGGCGATGCCCAACACCGCCGTCAGCGACAGCGACACGATCATCGACCACAGGAAAGTCTTGCGAAGGCGCATGGCGGCATTGTACTGTCATCGTCGCATGATGCGCTGCACGCGGCGGGATCCGCCGCGGCGGACCCGCGAAACGCGAATCGCCGATCGGCTGAAGTTCCTCATGAGAATCCGCGGCCGGGCGGCCTCGGCTAATCCTCATCACTCATCACTCATCACTGCGGTCAGCCTCCGCGACCGCAGGCGCATCATGGGTGACCGTCGCGGGGTCCGGCAAAGGCGGCAAACCACTGGCGGCGCGAATCGCATTCTGCTGCTGCAACGACAACACCATTTGAATCAGACCCATGGTGATCACCGTACCGTCGGCCCGGCCGACGCCGAATACGACCCACGGTGGCTGGACGGAGTTGACGTCGGGATCAGGCGAATGCACCACGACCCAGAGGCCCGGATCGGCTGCGGTCAGGTCGAGGCCGTGGTAGGTGAACACGAAGTCACCGAGGCGGTGCGCGATGGTCCCGCGCGGCAGCGCTTCCGCGGCCGCATCCGCAACCTCAGCCTGATCACCGGGAGAAAGAAGCATGAACGCAACGAGGTCGGCGTCCCCCGCGGGAACATCGTCAATACCGGTAGCGCTGCCCGCTGTCACAAAGTCCGTTTCGCTGAGCCCGGCGGACGTCACCAGTTGCAGGGCATGCCCGGGCCCTTGTCCATCGTGTCGGGAGGCATAGTCGAGTACCCCGTCCAGGACGATCTGGGTGTCCACCGTCGGCATCGTCATACCAGACGACATGGCGCCCATGCCTGAGAACATCGCGACCAATAACGCCATGTATCCGCCAACCACCAGAAGGAGGAGAAACACTGGGAAGGTAAGCACGGCCAGCGCGGCCCGTCCGCCGTGCACGCGTTGACCGGTGGCAACCATGAGAACCGCGCTGACTACCCACCAAACCAGGGGGATGAAGCCGCAGGGATAGATGCCCGCAACCGGCACCGCCAGCAGTGCGGCTGCACCCGAGCTATAGCACAACGCCTGATAGGTTCGACCGATCGAGCCGCTCGACCCGCCGGTCAGTCTGAGTACGCCGTGCGTTACCAATCCCCAGACCGCAAGCAGGACGATGAGGCAGACCTCGAAACACAGGAATACAACCAGCCCCGACATCGGCAGCACGGTGACGGGTCCACCGCTACTGAACAGCGCCAACATGAGTCCGATGAAGGCAAATGGGATCACACAGCCGGTGAACAGAAACAGACTCGTGGTCAAGATCCCAAACCACCAGGCCTGTCCGACGGAGCTGCTCTCGGGAACCGATCGCATCAAGCGCGGCGGCGTGAACAATGTCTGGCCAACTGTCGCGAAC
>JADFIM010000162.1 GCA_022566725.1 Planctomycetota bacterium | reverse complement strand
CGCGAGGGTTTCCGCCGATGCCAACGAGGGGTCCCGCGTAGGCGGGTGTGTTTCCAGCGTCAACGGCAGGCGAGCCCGCTGACAGGCGGAGATCGTCACCGGCATCCACGAACATTGGGTCCGCGTCTATGTTGCCCTCGCCAGCGAAGCCGCCCTGCACGTCGCTGTAGGTAACCGTACCCGCAGCAACAATCTCATCCGGGCTGTCGCCCCACAGGATGCAGTTGGTCATCCTGTATACTTCGCGAATCCCGCCGCCAATGCCGGCAGCCGTGTTCCCGCTGAACGTACAGTTGGTCAACGTAGGCGTGGGCGACGTGCTGTACATCCCGCCGCCGTCGCCGGAATCGGCGGTGTTGTCGCTGAAGATGCAGTTGGTCACCGTCGGGCTGCTGACGGAGTTGTACATCCCGCCGCCCAGTGAACTGGCCGTGTTCCCGCTGAACCTGCAGTTGGTCACCGTGGGGCTGGTGCCGGAGTTGTACATTCCGCCGCCGCGAGGGAGTCCATCACCTGGATCTATCCCGGTCCCACCCGTGATCGTGAATCCCTCAAGGACGGTGCTAGGGCCCTCGCCGCTGACGCACTTGACGACGCTGTCGTTCAAGCCGGTCGCGTCGATCGTGGTCACCTTCGGGCCACCTGAGCTGCGAACGATGATCGCCTTGCCGTTGAAGTTGATCGTCTCCAAGTACGTTCCAGGTGCCACAACGACTTCGTCGCCATTGGTCGAAGCGTCAATCGCTGACTGGATAGTCGGGTATTGATCTGGGACACAGAGCGTCTCGGCCAAGGCCGTAGCGGTGTTCACCGCCAGCGGACACACAAACCCAATCATTCCGGCAGCGAGCCCGCACGATCGCCCGCGCCATCCCCTATATCTCTTGTGCATGATGAGTCAAGCTCCTATGCTGCCATTGGCCATCCCCGCCGGGCATCCACTCTTTTTGAGGCCCGCCCGAGGGCGACAAACATAGCTGCCGATCTGCCCGTTCTTTATCGTGCGTCCGAGCCACGAGGCAACAGTAAACCGCCAACTCACTCGCCCCGGCGAAGACGCGAACATTCCGAAGGGTTCTGAATCCGTAGGCACCTTGAATGCGGACAAGTCCCCGGCGACGTCCAACAACCCCGATTTCGACGCACGCTCGTGACCCCCTGCGCCGCCGCCCCCGCCGGGACAGCTCGTCATATCCATACTTGGCTACGATCCGGGCCGAATACTTGGCTTCGGCGCTAGGATCCGAATGGGTCATCGCCGCGGATAAAACTCGGGCGCTTGATCGCGCTAGCGGAGGCGCTACGGTTGGCGCTGCCGTGATCCGGAGTGTTGGATGATTCGATGACCCGCCGGTACCACCTCCACCTACCAGGGCTGATGTATATCGGGCTGACCCTGATGGTCGCTGTGATCGCGATGAACCGGCAGAACAACCTGCTGTTTGCGATCCTCGGAGTGCTGCTGGCGGCGCTTCTGATCTCGGGCGTTGTGTCGGGGTTGATGATGCGAGGCCTGCGGGTGAGACGTCTCGTCCCTCGCGATGGCGCCGTCGGCGAACCGCTTGCAGTTCGATACGCGGTGACCAACCGCAACCGCATATTTCCGGTATTCAACATTCACATCGAGGAACGGCCGGTCGCAGGCCTATGCGGCTGGGCTCGCCTCATGGCGCCGGCCCAGACGTGGGTACTGCACATTGGGCCCAAGGAAACGGTGCACGGCGAAGCGATCTTCTGGCCGAGTCGCCGAGGCGAGGCTCGGTTTGATCGGCTGCGGGTCTGGACCACATTCCCCTTCGGAATCGTCAAGAAGTCGATTACAATCTCGCGACCACAACATGCATTGATCTACCCGCTTCTGTACGAGCTGCGTCGCAACGTTGTGAACGATGTTGCGCCACAAGGGTTGGCCGGAGCAAAGATCTCGCAACGAGCCCGCGATCCTATCGCCGGCGACGATTACTATGGCATGCGCGAGTTCAGGCCGGGCGACAGCCTCCGGCATATCGCCTGGAAACGAAGCGCAGCCCTGGACCAGTTGGTGTGCATCGAGCGCACCAGGCCGGCGCCGCCCAGGCTGCGGGTCGTCGTGAATCTCACCACACCGACGGCTGAGCTCCGCGTGGATCCGGCGGACGAGCATTCACCGCGACATCTCGAAGAACTGGCGATCAGCCTGGCCGCGTCGATCATTCACGCCGCCGACCGAAACGGCTTTGAGGTCGGTCTATCGTTGCCTGGGACGGGGTTGCCTTCGCATCTGATCCGCCACAGCCAATGGCATCGCGCGAAGATGCTGGCCGCGTTGGCGGGCATCGACCTCGATGCGCCACGACTCGCCGATCCCGTGCAGGCAGCTACCAGCGCCGAGCGAGTCGGGCAGATCGTGATTCACCCCGATCGCGTCGAGCCGAGCATCGGCCGGGCCAACGCCTGGCATCTGACCGCAAGGCAGATGAACTCTCTGGTGGTTCGCTCGATCGGCTGGGATCCCCACGAAGCGCCACCATCTGCGCCGCCGGGTCAACGGCGCGAGGCGGCGGCATGAGACTTCTGCGAAGCTTTCCAGCTGCGGCCTTGGCGGCGGTGCTGTTGAGCATCGTGGGGGTGGCGATCGCCCAGGGAAGCGTCGGCCTGCTGCTGGTCGGTGGCGTTCTCGCCGCCATGAGTTGGTACGTCACCGAGGGACCTCGCGGGCGGTCGCTGCCGAAATGGACCTCCAACGTCCTGATCATTGCCGTATCGCTGAACGGGTTCGTCGATCTTTCTGGGCATCGCGACGACGTGATCGGTGTGCTGGGGCGCTTCATCGTCTGGCTGACGCTCATCAAACTGTACGAGCGCAAGGGCCCGCGCGAATATGCCCAACTTCTGAGCCTCAGCCTGCTCTTGATACTTCTGGGGTGCCTGCAATCGAGAGGTCTGCTGCTGGCGTCGGTGCTTGTGGTCTACGCGGCGCTTGGCCTGTACGTGCTGCTGCTGTTTCAGTTCTATGCATCCTACGAGCGCGCCAGGGTGGCGTGGCGCGAGTCGATTCCAGTTGGATCTCGTCTGCTGCCTTCACTGCAGCCGATCTTCGGTCGCCACCCTGAGCTGCACTTTCGTTCAATGATGGTCGCCGTGGCGCTGGCCGGACTGCTCATCGGCGCCGCCGTCTTCGTGATCTTCCCGCGCGAGGTGGGGCAGGGATCGATCGGCAATCATCAGATGCCCACGGGCCACGGGCAGACCGGATTCGCAGACGAAGTGAACCTCACCAGCGGCACCCGCATCACTGAATCACGCAAAGGCGTCCTCAATCTGCGACTCCTGGACAGCCGGGGCCGGCCGTTTCGTCACGACCAGCCGCTGCGACTTCGCGGCGCGGTGCTGGATCGGTACGAGGGTGGCGGCCGATGGACCGCAACAGGGTCCGGAAGCTGGCGGGCGATCGCAACCGAGCCGCCGGGGTTTATCTCCCTCGGCGCCGACGAGGCTGAACCGGCACCGACGATCACGCAAGCATTCGAAGTGCTCAAGCCAAGCCGGTCGCTGTTTTCGGTCTACGTACCGGTGTCGATCGCCACCCGAGACGCGCGGCGTGTACTCTTCGAGCCCTCGACGCAGACGCTGGAATATGCGGGCCCCGGCCGACTTCTGCGCTACAGAATCCAGGCCCAACGCGCACCATCCGAAGAAACGCTCAAGACATTGGCGAACGGTGCGGCGCCAAGTTCGCCCATCGAGCAATTCGGCGATTTCGATGTTGAAGTGAAGACGTTGGCTTGGGACCTGTTGGCATCAGCAGGCATTGCAACGCACCCGCCGGTTGCTCCCGAGCAGCGCTGGCGGTGGAATCGAGACGCCGCGGACGTGCTCACCAATTATTTTCACGCCGGCGAGTTCACCTACACGCTGGACACGAGCAGTACCATCCTGAAGCCCGACCGGGATCCGATCGTTCAATTCATCTTCGATAGCAAACGAGGTCACTGTGAATACTTCGCATCAGCCTTGGCGGCCATGTGCAACTGCGTGGGGATTCCCGCCCGGCTGATCACCGGTTACGTCGCGCTTGAGTACGACGACGGATCAGACCAGTACCTTGTTCGGGAGTCAAGCGCCCATGCGTGGGTGGAGGTGCAGACACGGCCGTACCGCTGGTCGACCTTCGACCCCACGCCGCCGGGGACGCTTCAGCAAATCCATGGAGTCGATCCCACGCTGGCGGATCGACTGCAATGGGTCTTCGACCGATTCGAGGCCAAGTGGAGCAACGGGTTTGTCGCGTTCGATCGACAGTCGCAGTCGCGGCTGATCAGCACGCTGGACCTTGGGTGGTCGCAGAAGCTGAATGAAGCTCTGCACGCGACCCGCCGATGGATGGCCCGCGTCAACCGGGCGTTCTACCTGGGTCCAGCGGGCTACATCTGGATGGGCACCGTCGCGCTGGCGCTGATCGTGGCTGTGATCGCACTGGTCAAGATGATGCGCCGGTCGCTGGCGATCCGCCGTACGCTGCGCCTGCAATATCTTCGCCGGGCGGAGTATCAGCGAATGCTGAGACAGCTTGGGTTCTATCTCGACATGCTCGGGGTGCTCAAGAGGGGGGGCAGGTCCAAACCCCCATGGCAGCCGCCCATGCAGTACGCCTATGCCCTTGCCCGGGCCCATCCCGAGGCAGCGGCGACCGTGCGGGAAATCACCGGCATCTTCTATAGCGCTCGCTACGGGCGAAAGCAGCTCACCAGCGAGCAGGTGCGCCAGGCTCGCTCGCTCGTAAAGCAGTTGGCTTGCACGTTCGAGGTCAAAGGGTGAGGAATAGCCGGCGGGCCATGCCCGCCGGTCGTGGGGCGCGTAGCGTCCCAGCTAGTGGAGGCGGATGCAAGACCTGTGAAGTTCGGACGCAGATGGGCGAAGCGAGACTTCCCTTGCGTTATCGGCTCCCGGTGAGAGTCCATCAGCGCACGTTCCAAGCGCGCCGCGACTGCCGCGCCACTCGGGTGTTGGATTGAGGGTTTCCCATGAAGTGGGTATGCCCTGCGGACGATGATTCCGTTGATTCCAACGAGATTGTCGCCAGAGAGGGGAGCGCCCGTGCCTGCACATCGCTCACGGACCTTGGATTGGCGTCGCTGCCTCGAGCAGGTCTGCGAGCGCAACGGCGCGTTGGAGATCGCCGTCGCCCGCACCCGCGAGGGAGACGAAGGCGAGACCCGGCATCTGGTTTGGCGGGTGCGCCTGGTCAGCATGACCGAGCAGGAGATTCTCGTTGAGCAGCCCACGACGCTCGGCCAGGTGATTCACCTCGAACCTGGTATCGAGCTCGTCGCGATCCTGGCGATCGGCCAGAACCGGTGGATGTTTGCTACGACCAATCTTGGCCAGACCAGCTACCAGCTCAACGACCACAAGACGATCTCGGTCCTGCGCCTGGTCATGCCGGAATCCGTGGAGCGATGCCAGCGGCGGAACTACTACCGCATGGAGACCGCAGCGCTGAGCTTACCCGAAGTTGAGATCTGGCCGCTGTTGGATCCGAAGTCGGTGCTGTTGGCCGAGCGGGCGGCCCAGTTGCAGTTCGAGGCGGATGAAGGCTCGGCGGGGCAGGACGCTGACGCCGAGGCGGGTGCTCTCGATGACGACGCGACGATGCCGGAGGTCGGCCCAAAGTTCGCCGCCACCCTGCTGAACATCGGCGGAGGCGGGGTGGGGCTGCGGGTTGCACCCCAGGATGCACCCGCGCTAACCAGACTCAAGGTGTTCTGGCTGCGCTTCAGCCTGCCGCCGGGACTGACCACGCCAATCTGTGCCACCGCCAAGCTGGTCCACACCCACGTCGATTCGACGCAACACACCTATGCGGGCATGGCCTTTGACTTCTCATTCAATCCCGTTCACCAGCGCCTGGTGGTGGACCAGATCTGCCGGTACATCGCCATCCAGCAACGGGCGCAACTCCAGCGACAAGCTGAGCGAGACGGTCTGCGACAGTCCGCCTAGCCCGGATCATTCACCACAGAGCCGCAGAGAACGCAGAGAATTGGCACGGAGCGGTGGAGGGCACGTGTCGTTGATGGTCGCTGATCGCAGACTCAAAAGTCGTCTACACAGCCAGTGTTGTTACCAACAGAGGGATCGCACCTTCCGGCTCTGGGCATCCTCCGTGGCTCAGTGGTGAATCATTGCGGCGCGCCGATCCACCAGGCGCAGGGCCATTCGCAGGACCTCCGCCTTGTCCAGGCTTTCGCGATACTCCGCTTGGGGATTGGAGTCCGCGACGATGCCGCCACCGGTACCGTAGTCCAGCGTGCCGATGAGCCGGTCCCATGCGTGCCGGGGGCGCCGGCCGGTCAAAGCGATGGTCCGGATAGCGATATTGAGGCACGCGCGACCGCAGTCACTGATGAAACCGATCGCGCCGCAATAGGGTCCGCGGCGGACCGGCTCCAGCTCGTCGATGATCTGCATGGCCCGAATCTTCGGCGCCCCGGTGACCGAGCCGCCGGGGAACGTCGCTCGCAGCAGGTCGGCCAGGCGTATCTGGGGCCGCAGCGAGCCGGTCACCTCCGCCACGCCGTGATGCACGGTGG
>JADFIM010000161.1 GCA_022566725.1 Planctomycetota bacterium | reverse complement strand
AGAATCCTTCGACGATCAAGCGGGATCGTCGTATTGGACAGGTTCATGGCCGAGCGCGTGTTGCGCAAGGCGGATGTGAAAGACAAGCTCACGGTCATGCCGCCTTGGCCCCATGAAGGACATCTTGGGGTGGTTGCCCACGCCGACAATCCCTTCCGCAAAGCGCATAGTCTGGATGGCAAGTTCGTCATCATGTACAGCGGCAACCACAGTATCGTCCATCCTGTGACGACGCTGCTGGAGGCGGCGGTGCAACTCAAACACGAGCGACGCCTCGTGTTCATGTTCGTCGGCGGCGGTCTGGCCAAGATGGACGTCGAACGTACAATCCAACAGCACAACCCTGGCAACATCATCTCGCTGCCGTACCAGCCGCTGGCGGAGTTGAAGTACTCGCTGTCCGCGGCTGATGTGCACGCCGTATCCGTCGGCAACAAGATGGTGGGCATCGTTCATCCCTGCAAGGTCTACGGGGCGATGGCGACGGCCCGGCCGCTGCTGCTGCTGGGGCCGAGCCCTTGCCACGCCTCGGAGATTATTGAAAGAAATGAAATCGGGTGGCGCATCGTGCATGGCGATGTGGCGGGGGCGGTGGCGACGATCCAAACCATCCTCAACACCGCGCCGCAGAAGCTGGCCGAGATCGGCCGCCGAGCCCAAAGAATCGTCAGCACCCAGTTGAGCAAGGACGTCCTCTGTGGCAAGTTCTGCGATGTCCTGGAGGGCGAGGTGAACACCACCCATGCTTCGGCGGTATGAGCCTCGACACTCCTGGTTGGCTCAAGGCCCCACACGGGTGGACCGACCGCGATCTTCGTCACGGATCGCGCACTGACCGCGCCGAAAGGAACGACTCGATGTGCCCTGAAGATTCGCAATCGCCCGATGCAACCCCCGGCCCTGAACCGCCAATGCAAATGCGGCCCCAGCCGAGCACCTGGTCATTCCAGGAAAAGCTCGGACGCGCGATCTGGATGCTACTGGGCAGACCCATCTTCCGCATCAGCTTCCACAATTGGCATCGCGTCCGCAGCGCGTTGCTGCGGCTCTTCGGCGCCAGGATCGGCAAGGGTGTGTCGATTCGGCCGACGGTCAAGATCGAGATCCCATGGTTGCTCGACATCGACGACGGGGCGACCATCGGCGATTACGCGATTCTCTACAATCTCGGCAAGATCAAGATCGGCAAGCGGTCGGTCATCAGCCAGTACGCCCACTTGTGTGCGGGCACGCATGACTACACGGTGCGCTCCTTCCCGCTGATCCGTGCTCCGATCACCATCGGCGACGATGTGTGGATCGGAGCCGACGCCTTCATCGGGCCGGGCGTGCATGTGGGATCGCTCAGTGTGTTGGGCGCTCGATCCAGCGCGTACAAGGATCTGCCCCAAAGGCAGGTCTTCGTCGGCAACCCCGCCAGACCCATCAAGGAGCGCGTGCTTCGATGACCCTCGACGCTGCCCAGTCGCCCCACGCCACCTGCTTGCCCGTGCGGTGGGCGGCCCATACCGTTTGCGCCGATGACGCTTCGAATCTATAACACACTCACGAAGCGCCTGGAGGAGTTTGTGCCTCAGGACCCCCGGGGCAGGCGGGTGACGTTCTACAGCTGCGGCCCGACGGTCTACGACTACGCCCACATCGGGAACTTCCGTTCGTTCCTCAACGCCGACCTGCTTCGCCGCACACTCGAGTTGCTCGACTACGACGTGGTTCACGTGATGAACATGACCGATGTGGGCCACATGACCGAGGACTCGGCCACGGACGGTGCGGGCGAAGACCGGATGCAGGTCGCGCGCAGGCGCCTGCTGGACGCGCAGAAGGCCGGCACATTGCCGCCCGGCACCAAGGACATCGACCCCAACGATCCCTATGCAATAGCCGACTTCTACGTCGAGGCGTTTCTCAAAGACGCCCGCTTGCTCGGTCTGACCGTCGCTGCGGAGGCCCAGCAGCACCCCGAGCTGATGCCCCGACCCACTCAATACATCCCGCCAATGATCGACCTCGTAAAGACGCTGTTGGACAAGACCCACGCCTACGTCGCCAACGACGGGACAGTGTATTTTGATGTACGGTCGTTCGCCGACTATGGCCGTCTGAGCGGCAATACCCTCGAATCGCTACGAGAGGCAGCCGGCGGCCGAATCAACGAACGCCACCAGGCCGCCAAGCGGCACCCGGCCGACTTCCTTCTGTGGAAACCTGATCCGCACCATTTGATGCGCTGGCCGAGCCCATGGGGCGAAGGATATCCGGGCTGGCACCTGGAGTGCTCGGTCATGGCCATGAGCTTACTGGGGCAGGGCACGGACGGCGTCATCGACATCCACTCCGGCGGCGAAGACAACATCTTCCCCCATCACGAATGTGAGCTCGCCCAGACCCGCGGCGCCACTGGCCAGCCCTACTTCGCGCGCTATTGGTTTCACACTCGCCACCTCGTCGTCGAAGGCGAGAAGATGGCCAAGAGCAAAGGCAACTTCTTCACCGTCGGCGAACTCCTGGCCAAAGGAGCCTCGCCGGCGGCGATCCGCCTGGAGCTGACGAAAACGCACTATCGCTCCAATGCGAACTTCACCATGCAGGGGCTTCGCGACTCCCAACGTCTCATCGACCGTTGGGCCCGACTCCAAGCGTGGCTGGAGGTCAACCAAGACGCGGGAATCGACGGCCGGACCCTGCTGTGCGATGCGCTTGCTGAGTTCACGGAATCTCTATGCGATGACCTCAACGTCGCTGGGGCCATTGGCGTACTCAACGAAGCCATCGGGCAGTACTCGATCGGCTCCGACGGGCCCGGGTCGCCAGCCGCCAAAGGCGGTCAACCGCCCCATGCACGCGAGCTGCAAGCGCTGCGGACCATGTTGCGCGTACTAGGGGTGCTCGATCTGGAGCGCGAAAGCTCTACCGCCGGCGGGGCAGTTGATGAGCGGTTGATCGTGTCGAAGATTGCCGAGCGAAATGCGGCCCGGGCCGCGAAGGACTGGTCCACCTCCGATGACATTCGAGACGAGCTGGCCGAAATGGGCATCGCCGTGAAGGACGGCCCTGACGGCACGACATGGTCGCGCATTGTGCGGTAACTAGAGCCGCGGTGTGTCGCCGCGGACCGCTCCGTCATGGGGCGGCTCTGATCCCTTGAAGTCTCTCGACGGATCCCCATATGCCCGGCGGACGCAAACCCGTCATCGGCTTGGCCGGCGGCATCGGCGCAGGAAAGAGCACCGTCGCCCGGATGCTCGCCGACCTCGGTTGCGTGGTGGCCGATTCCGATGTCCTGGCGAAGCAGGCTCTGGTGGACCCAGCGGTCCACGATGCGCTGCTGCGCTGGTGGGGACCGCAGGTGCTCAGTGATTCCGGGCAGATCGACCGTGCCGCCGTGGCACGAATCGTCTTTGCTCGTCCCGGGGAGCGACGACGCCTAGAATCGGTCGTTCATCCGTGGGTCGAATCGCGACGCCGAGCAATCTTCCAGCGGGCGCCCCGGGACGCGCCGGCCTTGGTGATCGATGCCCCGTTGCTCTTCGAAGCCGGGGTGGACAGGGCATGCGATGCGGTGGTCTTCGTCGAGGCGGACCGAGACACGCGTGTCCGGCGGCTTGCCGAGTCGCGGGGGTGGGACGAGCAGGAGCTGTCCAAGAGAGAAGATTTGCAACGACCGCTTGACGAGAAGCAGGCAAGAGCCGATTATGTGATTAGCAACACCGGCGACCTGGATGCACTGACCGAGCAGGTCCGCCGTACCTTGAGCGAAATTGTTCAACCCCACCGGAGCTGATGCGTTCGTTTCGCGGTGGGTGAGCGGACGAACGGGTTGATTGACGGCTCGAAGGGCCGATCGCAGTCGCGATCCGGTTGTCGCCAATAGTTCAAGCACCGTCGCCGCATTCGTGCACTGAAATCCCTCCCCGAACGACCCGAACCACGCACCTTCGTCTTGGCCTGGACGATTCCCACACCAGCCATGCGCGCAGATCAATAGCCCTCGATGCGGCGCGCCGTTGATAGCAAGGAGTAGACCGCAACTATGGCCACCAGAAAGTTCCGCAAACGACGCAAGAGGAACCCCGCGACCAGTTCTACGCTCACCGTCACCCTTCAACCCGGCGAAGTGCCCTCCGACGAGCAGCTCGAAGCTGAAGCGGTGGCGCTGGAGGAGGAGACCCAGGGCAAGTACGACCTGGCCAAGAAGGACGAACTCAGCCTCGTCGTCCTGCAGCGGATGGCAACCGACCAGCTCAACGAGCTCGCTGAAGCCGAAGAGATCGAGGAGTTCGCGTCGCTGCCGAAACAGAGGCTGGTCTTCGAAATACTCAGGGCTCGCGCTCGCAGGCAGGGATTGATGATGGGTGAAGGCACCCTTGCGATCTTGCCGGACGGCTTCGGTTTCCTTCGCAGCCCCGAGTACTCCTACCTGCCGTCGCCCGACGACGTCTATGTCAGTCCGTCGCAGATTCGGCGGTTCGGGCTTCGCAAAGGCCATATCGTCCGCGGTCTGATCCGCCCACCCAAGGAGACTGAGACGTACTTCGCCCTGCTTCGGGTGGAGCAGGTCAACGGCCGCGACCCCGCACTGGTGCACGACCTGCCGACGTTTGAAAACCTCACACCGTTACATCCGAACAAACGACTCATCCTCGAAACCGAGGCGGACATCATCGAGACGCGCATCATCGACCTGGTCACGCCGTTCGGGTTCGGCCAGCGGGCGCTGATCGTTTCCCCACCACGAGCCGGCAAGACCATCATCCTCCAGCAGATCACCAATGCGGTCGCGAAAAACCACCCGGAGGTGCACGTCATCGTGCTGTTGATCGATGAGCGGCCGGAAGAAGTGACCGATTTCCGCCGCAACACTCCCGATACGGTTGAAGTCGTCGCCAGCACGTTCGACGAGCAGGCCACACGACACATCCAAGTGACCGAAATGGTCATGGAGAAGGCCCGCCGAATGGTCGAGCACGGCGACCACGTGGTGATTCTGCTCGACTCGATTACCCGGGTCGCCCGCGGCTACAACAACGCCATGCCCACCACGGGGAAGATCGGCACCGGCGGCGTGGATACCCAGGCGCTGATCAAGCCCAAGAAGTTCTTCGGCTCAGCCCGCAACATCGAGGACGGCGGGTCGCTGACGATCTTCGCCACCGCCCTGGTGGACACCGGCTCCAAGGCCGACGAGGTGATCTTCGAGGAGTTCAAGGGCACCGGCAACGCGGAGCTGCACCTGACCCGCAAGCTCGTCGAGAAGCGGATCTGGCCGGCGATCGACATCTCCGCCTCCGGCACCCGGCGCGAGGAGCTCCTGCTCGATCCCAAGGAGCTCGAGCTGGTGGTCCGGCTGCGGAAGGTGGTCTCGGACATGAGCGTGGTGGAGGCCATGGAGCTTCTCCGCGGCCGGATGGCCAAGACCAACTCCAACGCCGAGTTCCTGATGACCATGAACCTGAGCTAGGGTCGGCTGCGTATGTTCCTCTTGGTCGATCCGCCCCACCTGGACCGCCAAGGGAGGCCTCTCATGGGTGCCCGAGCACGTCGTGGCATGACGCTGACGGAGTTGCTGGTGGTCATGGGGGGTATCGCGGTCCTCATGGCCCTGCTGTTTCCGGCGCTGGCGGGTGTTCGGCGCAGCGCGTTCATGGCCAACTCGATGAGCAACCTGCGGCAGGTGGCCGCCTGGATGCGGATGTACTCCAGCGACAACCGCGAGTTCATCGTCCCCAGCCAGTTCAATTACGCCTACGAGGACGATCGCTATAAGGGCAAGGTCCGCTCCGAGGTCACGATCGGCGAGGCGCACAAGGGCACCTGGGCGGACATCCTCTGGACGGTCAACGAGGTCGGCGTCCTGCCCGGCATGGTCGGCCCGGCGGGCCACGACTACCGCTTCGACTCGCCGGACAAGACCGTCTACAAGGAGATGGGTACCTACCACGCCAACGTCCTGCGGTCCGCGGCCAGCAACTCCAAGGACCTCGCCGGGGGCGACGGGCTGGCCAAGCCCTTCGGAACCGGGGCCCACGAGCGGGGGCTGCCGGGCTTCTTCGCCGCCAACAACTTCTTCAACGCCGATCCCGACTCTGGCCCGTTCGCGCAGGGCTCGCAGCAGGGCTTCTGGACGACCGGCCAGATCAAGGCCCCCGACCGGTCGATGTACCTCGTCGACTCCTTCGCCGGCGAGGTGATCGAGGATAAGCCCGAGCCCTACCAGCGGGTCGGGGCTCCCGGGACGCTGGAGGTGGACTTCCGCTACTCGGCGGTGTGCCTGATGCTCTTCCTGGACGGCCACGTGGGGCAGGAGGGGATGTGGAAGGACCTCGCAGAGCTCCAGACCAACCGCAAGGTCCGGGTCACCAACCTGACTTCGAACGTGCCTTGAGGGAGCCTCGGCCCGCCCGCAGGAGCGCCGTCCAAGGCGCGATAGGCGGACGAACCTGCCGCGGAGGGCCACGGAGCGGGTGTCGGCCCCGAGGCCGGAAGGGGCGCCCGAGGCGGCCAGGCGCAGCTGGCGGATCGAATCCAGATTCTCCGCGGCGGCCCTTGCCAGCGCATCGGAAGCGGTTAGACTTTGCCTTCCGTCCCACACGTGGGCGGTTTTTTGATGGAGGCTTGGGGTGGAGGGGCGGACTTTGAGCCGCCG
>JADFIM010000013.1 GCA_022566725.1 Planctomycetota bacterium | reverse complement strand
TCTATCTCACCCGCCCCATGCTCGACGACTTCATCGCCACGCCCGAGGAAATGGCCGCCTGCACCGGCCGCGTGTTCAGCGGCAAGCAGGCGGCGGACATGGGTATGGTCAACTATTCGGTGCCGCTCAAGAACCTGAAGAAGGAAACCCTCAAGCTGCCGCGCGAGCTGCGCGAGGATCGCCGCTACCGCGATGAGGACGTTCTGCGGCACTACACAGCCCAGCGCATCACCACCATCACCGGGCCAAGAGGACTCATATTCGCCGCCGACACCCGCGGGCTCCACAAAGGCCAACCCCTGCAAGGAGGCGATCGCCTCATCCTCCAGCTGCAATTCTCTAACAGCAGTTTCGGCGATGACCCGCCACACATCATGATCAACGATCGATTCTCTCCAGACCTGCTCGAGCGCATCGAGCAGCTTCCGCGGACGTACTGCATGTTCTCCAAGCCGTCATCGAAGGCTGCAAGCCCGTTGGACCAACCATGACGTTCGACCCCGCCTACGCAGAAAAGGTTCTTGACGAGGCGTGCATGGCTCCCGAGCCGCACACCATTATTCTCGGCGCGGGATCGAGCACCCGCCTGATCCTGCAACAGATCAAGGGACAAGGTCACCGGCGAATCCGTGCGATCCTCGACGACGATCCGGGCCTGGCCGGGGGGAACATCCACGGATTCCCCATCCGGCTGCCGCGCGACTACTGCTCGACCCAGGTCGATCGGGTCATCATCACCTCCCAGATGCACGAAGCCGCTCTGACCCGCCGGGCCCGCGAGCTTTTCGGGCCTGAAGCGCGGCTCGTATACACCTTTGATCGAGACAAGTCACTGCCATGCCAGCTCACCGATGTCTGCCGACGGATTCAACTGGAATGGGACGACGGGCATCCCGACGACGCGTTGTGGTTTACCGCCGACCAGTTGCACTCGACGCTGGGGCGGCAACTGGCTCAGAGCCCGACCTGGCGATACGGTCCCGAGCGCCAGATCAACGAATTCGCTGAACTGCGCCGCCACCTTGGCACGCTCGTCAACTGGCACCGAAGCGCGCTGCTCAACTTCGGTTGCGGGCCCTACCACCCCCTGGGCATCTCATTGCTGGCCCTGGTCTGCGGCGCCGGGCGAACAACCGCATCCGATCTCCAGCCGATCCTCGACCCGCAGCGCACGTGCCAGGCCATGCAAGACCTGATCTCGCGGATCGTGCTCGATCCGAAGCGGGCGTTTGGGCCGCAGGCTCCGACCCGAATTGATCTACTGACCCGGATCGAATCGGTGGTCAACCTTGATCGGCTCAATGACGGCAATGTGCCGACAGCGGTGGACGGTGAAGCCTTGGCCTACAGAGTCGAGTCCATCTACGAGACGAGACTCTCCGCTGCGGCGTTCGACGTGATCGTCTCGCGCGATGTCCTGGAGCACCTGCCGGATGTGCCGCAGGCCCTGGCGATCCTGCACAAGCTGCTGAGGCCCGGCGGCGTGATGTTTCTCGTGATCGACTTTGCCGACCATCGCAGGTATGAGAATCCGAAGCTTTACGGTCACTGGTCGCACCTGATCGACACGGATGAGCCGACGCACCTGAATACGAATCGCCTGCGGTTCCCGCAGTATCGACCGATGTTCGACGGGGCGGGGTTCGAGACGATCCGCTACGAGCCGAGATCCATTGAACCGCTGCCTTGTAATGCAAAGGCAAGCCTCGCGCCGATGTATCGGGTGATGTCCGATCAGGATCTCGCCGCGAGCAGCGCGGTCGCGGTCCTGGGCAAGCCACGCTGATTCGAGCGAATGGCCCGATCGGGCCACAGAACACTACCGGGCATGATAGACGATGACTGTTGGGCCATTTCCGACGCACATACAGATTCAAACGACCACCGCCTGCGGGGCGGCGTGCTCGATCTGCCCGCATCCGGTGGAGTCGCCGCGCTGGTCCAATGGCTTGATGACCGATGAGACGTTCGATCGGATCGTCAATCAGCTTTGTGGCCGGCCGATTGAGTATCTCAGCCCCTACCTGATGGCCGATTCCATGTCGGATCGCAAGATCTTCGACCGCATCGAGGCGCTTCGCCGGGCGCTGCCCGATACACACTTCGAAGTGAGCACCACCGGCATGTACCTGACGCCGAAGATCGCCGAGCGGATTCTCGCATCGCCGATCTGCGAGCTTCGGATCAGCAGCCACGGCACCACGGCCGAGGAGTACGCCAAGACTATGCCGGGGGTCAAGTTCGATACGGCGATGGCCAACGTGCTCGCATTTATCGAGCGATGGAAGGCGCAGCGCCCGTTCAAACTCTGCATTGTCTGCCTGTGGGGTTTATGGTCCCCCGACCGCGAGGACCAGATCGAAGCGTACTGGCGCGATCTGGGCGTCGAGATCAGTAAGTGGCACGTCAACTCGCGGGCGGACCAGGTGGACCTGACTATCTTCGGCGACGGCAGCGAAGACACAACGGCATTCGCGCGCGGTAAAGACGATCCGCCGTACCTTTGCCGATTTCATCGTGACACGCAGTGGCTGCACATCCTCAGCGACGGCCGAGTCACCCTCTGCTGCATGGACTACAAGCAGGAGGTCATTCTCGGCAACGTGCTCGACTCAAGTATCGACGAGATCTGGAACAGCGAGCGATTCGCGGACATTCGCGCGAAGATCCGCGGCGACCGTCCCACCGCTGCGGAGTTTCTCTGCAACCGTTGCGAGTGGCACGTCAGTAGGTCCGTGTATGAGCGGGAGCAAGGCAACGTGAGGTCAGCGACGTCGCAAGAACGCCAACTGCTTCCAAGCGCTTCGCAGATGTAATCTGCTGCAACGCAACGGATGAGCGGATTTCGATGCTCAAACAGATCAGCCAGCCGCTGACGATCCTCAAAGGCCCGACCTACACGGCCCGCCTCAGGGAAATCTGCGACGGCGAGCTGCCGATTCAGCCGCTTGAGGGGATTCGATACAAGCGCCTCCTGATCCCGGGGGTCACCGGCGGCGAGCAGCACTGGTCGATGATGGCGTTTCTCGCCCAGGGCTTGCGGATGCGAGGTGCCCAAGTGACTGCTCTGCTTTGCGATTCATTCCTGCCCGCTTGCGTGCAGCGCAAGGTCGATCACGTCGAATCTGCCTGCACGAGATGGTGCCACCGTAATTCCGTTCCCTTCGCCGAGGCGATGAACCTCCCCCGCCGATGGTATAGCGAGTTTATCAGTGCCGACGAGAAGTCCGATTGCGCCCAACAAGCCCGACGGGTGTCGCCGATTGACATCCCCACCTACCGCTGGCAAGGGATCAAGCTCGGCGAGCTGATTACCCAATCCGTTGAGAGCGCCTTCAAGGTTGGGCAATTCTCGCTGGACAATCCTGCAATGGTCGCCAGCGCGTATGACTTTCTTACGGCCGCGATGTGTCTGTACCTCATCGGGGCTCGCGTTCTGGATGAGTTGGAGATCGAAAAGGTCGTCATAGAGAACGGCCGGCACGTGGACTGGGGCGTGATCCGCGCCGTGGCGAATCAACGAGGCATCCCCGTTGATATCGCGACGATCGGCATTCGCGGCACCAGCATGCGGTTTGAGATCGATCGACCGCCGAACCCGACGCAGTCCATCGTTCGATGGGAGCAGTGGCGCGAAGAACCTCTCACCAAGCAACAGGAGCACGACCTGGAAGCGTATCTGCTGCGGCGGGAGAAGGTGGCATACGAGTACTGCGACGCAAGCTGGCACGCGCACCTCACCGACCCGGATGAAGTGCGCCGACAGATCGGCCTGCCGAGGCATGTGCAAGGCAAGGTCTTCGCCATGTTCCCAAACGTCGGCTTCGACACGGGCCAGACGAAATCGTCCGCAGCCGCTTTCCCCTGTGCCGCCGAATGGGTGATCAAGACGGTCCAGATGATCCGATCCCAGCCGAAGCACCACCTGATCATCAAGGCCCATCCGAGCGAGCATCACCGCCAGGCGCTCGATTCGGTGCTTGCGTCCGTGAAGGAGCATTTCGATCCCCCGCCGGCAAACGTGCATCTCGTCGCTCCCCAGACTGATCTGACCGCGCATAGCGTCATCAGGCTGGCGGACGTCGTGCTCGTATACACCTCCACGGTCGCCGCTGAGGCGGCGGCGCTGGGCAAGCCGGTGATCCTCGCCGGTGGCGGGTGGCACGCCGGTCGGGGCATTGCCATCGACGTGCATTCACCCTCGGAATACGCCCAACTGCTCGAAAGCGTCCTCTCCGGCCGATGCTCGCTGCGATCATCACGCGAGATCGGCCGACGTTACGCATACACGCTGTTCTTCCGAGAAGACATCCCCATGAACCATTTTCGCCTCGACGGCTTCAACATCACGGCGCTGCCGATTGAGAGTATGGCCGACCTTGGGCCCGGCGCCGATCCCTCAATGGATTCCATGTGTCGAGGCATCCTCTTCGACGAACCGTTCCAGAACCCTCAAACAATGTGATATGCCGTCGGCTGCCTCCGTGTGCCCGGACGGAAGTTGATCGACACAAGCACCGGCCCGCGGTTGTGCATCCGCAGCTACGAGCACTCGGCGCAGACGCTCATCAGAATCCAAATGATCCATGGGCCTTCGCGTCAGCCCTTGGTGACGAGATACCTGTGCTCCCCGTCGCCCCACATCATCGTTGCATCGTCACCGCCCTGGTCAACCGCGCGGTCGAGGTCGGTCGGGCGCGTCCCGATGACCTTGCGGATCGTGCAGAAGCCAACCCGCGAGAGGAATCTCTCAAGCTCTGCTCGGCCTGTATGTTGCTCGATCGGTACATACCAACTGTCAGCAAAGATGAATCGATTGTGTGGGGTACCGATGATGTCCAGGACGGCCATGGCGTACTCATGCGGGATGCGCTGCATGATCGGCCGCATGCGCTTGCGGGAGTACCAGAACAGCCCGCCATCGCCGTAGAGGTACAGGAAGGCCTGCGATGCCGGCTTCAGGACCCTGTACAGCTCGTTGATGCCCCGATGCAGGTCGCTGGTGTGGTGCAGCACACCGTTGCACCATACGAAGTCAAACGTGTGGTCGTCGTAGGGGAGGTTCAGTGCGTCACCCACGCGGAAGACGATGTTCTCGATGCCCGCCTGGCCGGCGACGGACCGCGCGGTTTCGAGCGAGGTTGCTCCGAGATCGACACCATGCACCAGTTGCGCGCCGGCCATCGCCATCGCCATGGCATGCCGTCCGCTGCCGCAGCCGAGGTCGAGCACCACCTTGCCGGCGAGCATCCGCAGTTCCAAGCCACTGTTGCGCAGCCTCGCCTGGAGCAGCTCGACCGATTCGGCGAGGTAGTTCTCGTTGTCAAAATCGTCCCACAGCCGGCCATAGACCTGCTGCGTCGGCCCCTCGTCCGGCCGGCGAGATTCCGCAGACCTCTTCCCGGTGAGCACGGCCGCCATGCAATCGGCTCGATGCGCAAAATAGGAGCCGAGCGGCGCCCCAGCTTCAAACAGGCCGATGCAGGAATCCAGCACGCAATGCACGCGGTCCGGCGGACTCTGGTGTTCATCGAACCCCATGTATGGGTCGGCCGGATAAATGCTCCTGAAGTACTCGTGCATGGCGATCACGACCAGCCAAGGGTGCGGTTCGACCGCTGCCTGGGCCAGTTCAAGAAATCGGTCCAGCTTGACCATCATCGCGGCGAACGCGGATCCGCCCTGGGACGAGCCGGCATGTGGCTGGGTCTGTGTCAACATTTCAGAAGGCGTGCTGGACATGAGAGATCATTCGGCCACAGCTCTTTGATTGCATCCGGATCGTGGTGCGAGTCGCTCTGCTGGGCTGAGAAACGCCCACAAGGTGTATTTGCCGCTGGGCTCGTGAAGGCGCTCCATGCGAACGCCGCGGAACCCCGCTCGATCGATCAGAAGCGCGAGCGACGCCATACTGAAGACGTGAATATGCACATTGTAGAACTCCTGGCGTTGCGGGCCGGCTTTGATCGCCTCCTCGCCGTCCGGGACTTCGATATACACGACGCCGTCATCCCGGAGAAACTCGCGGCAACGCTCGAGCATCGCAATCGGGTCTTCGACGTGCTCGAGCACCTTGTTGATCGTGATGAGGTCGAACCTGCCGAGTTCGGTCGCCACCTGGAAGTCGGCACAGACCGCGTTGACCTGCACAACTTCCCGGGCGTGCTCGGCCGCCCGTTCATCAGGATCGAGCGCCGTGCATTGCCACCGGGCCGCCTTCATCGGGGCCAGGAACACACACAGGCCGGAGCCGACATCCAGCACCGACGGCCGCTGCCCTGGCGATCGCCATTTCGGGCGATGCTGCCGGACAAGATCAAGCACGCGTTCAACGCGCCCGACGTTGTCCGATTCAGCCGGATCAAGGGCCATGATGCGGTCGTACGCTGCACGGATGCCGTCGCCGCTGCCGTACGTTGCACTGACGTACTCGCCGCGATAGACGTCTTCGGTTGGAACTGCCCCGTGTGAAATGAAGTGGCCACATGTCGCGCAGCGGCACAACTGCCGACGATACCGCAACACCTTGGCAAATGGGAGCGGCGTCTCACCCTTCGGCGGCGCGGCGAATGTATGCACGGTCACCAAGCGGCTGCTGCCGCAGGGACACTGAGGAACACGCTGCAGACCGCCGGCAACCGCATCGGCCGTCGCCTCAAGGCTCGTCGCGACATCGCGTCTCACGCCGCAAACTCCTCCAGGAACATCTTCGCACTCAGGAAATAGAACAGATATTTGCTTCGGCTGTTGGGTAGAAACGCTTCGTCGAGCAACGTTTCGATTGCCTCACGCTTGACATGCTGATAGATCGGCCCGTCGTCGAGCACAGCTTCGCGAACGTTTGGATCTTTCAGATCAAGAAACGATGCGATCGGCGCGTTGAAGCCCACCTTCTGCCGGCGGTCGAGAATCCGATCCGGCACAATCCCCCGCATCGAATCCCGCAAGATCGATTTCGCGAAGCCGTCACGGATCAGGTAACGGGTGGGGATACGTTGGCAGATTTCAAAGAGCTCCCGATCAAGGAAGGGTGAGCGGTTCTCGATCGACTCCGACATCGCATTGAGATCATCCTCGTGGAGAATCGGCGGCACTGCCTCCTGAAACATCTCGTTGAGCATGCGGTTGCGGAGAAGATCGTCACAGTACCGCTCCTCTTGGAACGGCTCAGCCATCGGCTGACACAGGAAGTCGGCAAAGACTTCCGCATCAAGAAAGATGTGATCACGAAACTGCGGCGACTTGATGAACAGGTCCGGATCGGAGAGGTGGGGATTACGAACGACCGGCTTGATGTGCGCGTTCCACGCCGCCAGCGATGCCGAATACAACTCCGGATCGTGCCGCACTTCGTACAAGTAGGCGTTGTGGTGGTCGTAATAGCCGCTGAAGAGCTCGTCGGCGCCGGTTCCGCTGATCGAGATTCTGTATCCGTGTTCAGCGATGCTCTGAATCAGCAGCCACTGCGCGTAGTAGGTGATCGTGTATACCGGCGAGTCATGCCGCCCAATGAGCGACCGCAACCGGTCAAGGAATGTTGTCGTGTCGGCCGGGATGGCGGTATGGCGTAAACTCAGCGTTCTCACGACGTGATCAACCAGCGCTCGTTCGTCATAGCGATCGTCGTCGTTGATGATCGTGAAGCCGTGGACGTCATAGTCCAGAACGTTCTTCGCAACGCTGATGAGCACGTTGGAATCCACTCCGCCGCTCATGAGGAAGGCCACGGGAACGTCCGCTCTCAACCGCAACTCGACGCAGCGGACCAGCGCTTCGCGCACCTGTGAGATGATGTCGTCATAACTGATGCCGACGTCGCGCTCATGTTTCGGCTTCCAATAGATGTGCTGTCGCGGTGCGCCGTCATCACTGATGAGTACAACGGAGCCGGGGCGAAGCTCAACCACGTGGCGAAAGAACGCCACCCCGTTCTTGTGCAGAGCCTTGTACCCATTGACCATATAGCGATACAAATGCTCGTAGTTTATCTCCAGCCGGCGGCCGAGCAATTCCCTTATGAACTTGATCTCCGATCCGAAATAGATCCCATCATCGGTGTGGTAGAGGTAGAGCGGCTTCTCGCCGAATCGATCCCGGCTCAACAGTAGCGAGCCGTCGCGCTCATCGTACAATGCGAGCGCCCACATGCCTTCACAGTCATCGAGGCCATGCCAGCCATCGCGCGCAAGTACGTGAAGTAGCACTTCCGTATCACTGCGCGTTCGGAGCCGACCGTTCATCCAACCGCGATCGCGACAAATCTCCCGGTAGTTGTACAGCTCGCCGTTGAATATGAGTACGTGTGAGCCGTACCGCATCGGCTGGTTCGCCCGTTCGTCAAGATCGATGATACTCAGCCGGGTGTGCAGCAGGTAGACGCGCCGGCCGTTGGAAGCAACATGCTGATAGAAGCCGGAGGCGTCCGGTCCACGGTGATGCATGAGACGCAGGCATCGATCGATCGTGTCCCGATCAATGTTCATCTTGCCGAGGTATCCAGCTATGCCGCACATGCTCGGACTTCCCGCGACGCCGCCACCGCCTAAACAACAGCAATCCGTCGCAATTCAAAGAGGCTCTCGTTGAGCCCGTTGGTTCCCTCTTGGGCCGTCGAACAACAGACGATGCCCCGATTCCTGAGAACGTCAATGACGTGGTCCGTGTAGCAATAGGCCAAACCTTCAGGATAAGAATAGTGCTGGGTAGAGATGCAGGCCTTCTGTTCGAGCAAGCCAAGGCAGATTGATATCTCCGTCTCAAGATCGTCATCGTCGAGGAACGACATGATGCGATGTGTATGGCCGTGCCCGCCGACGGCAAACAGGTCGTGGCGGGCAAGCTCGCCAACCTGGTCCCAACTCATCTTCCTGTCCAGCGGATCGTCGTTGCACTCGATCTCATCGAGTCCGCCCTGGCTGAAGATATCGCTGACCAACGCCTCAAGATCGATCGTCGGATCGCGCTTGGCATGGAACCGGACCTGTTCGAGCAGAGCGATCTTCGTTTCTCGATCATCAAACCGCTGGGCCTTCTCTGCCCAAGGCAGGCGAAGCGCGCCTCGCGGTGTTTGCTCCATGAAATATTCGATCCGGTCGATCCAGGACATCGAGTTGTGCTCGATAAAGCCGGATGTTACGAAGAAGCTCGCCGGCACGCCGTAGTCACTGAGAACCGGCGCTGCAATCGAGTAATTGTTCTCGAACCCGTCGTCGAATGTCACGGCAAACGCCCGAGGCGGAAACGGTTCGCCGCTGCGGCAATGCTCAACGATCTGGGACAGCGAAATCGGTTCGCCGGCTGCAAGGAGCTGTTCAACAACCCTTCGGAACAGATCATGGGTCAGATGCTTGCGGGTATAGTTGCGAACCTCATAGTCCGATTTCTCCACCACGCCGTGAAAGAGGAAGATGGCAACCTCATGTTCAGCCAGTCGATCGGCCGGGATCATGATCCGCCCCCGGCGTGATGCGCGAATCTCACCTCGCAGGTCTCTTTCAATACCCCGGGCATGAACGAGTAATACCTGCCACGCTTGCGCTGTGGTCTGCTGTGGAATCGACCCGTGCTCCCAAAGGCTTCCAGGGCCGACCGCACTAGCTCGACGCACACCCGGGTGTTGCGGCTGCGCAGTTCGTGAAGCAACATGTCGCCGCCGAGGGGGACCGGCGCCTGCGATACGATCTCGCCGTCGTCGATCCGGGCATTGACGCGGTGCAGCGTTGTGACGATTGAGTCGAAGTCGCCGTGGTAGGTCGCCCACAGATGTGAATCCAGCCCGCGGTATTCCTCCGGATCGCCGCCGTGCAGATTCACGATCCCCTCGGGGCAGACATCGATCACCGGCTGGTCGATCCTCCCGGCACCGAACAGGACCACGATGTCGGGCTGAGCACGCGCCAGATGCTTCACCGCCTGTGAATCGTTGGCGGAGTCGATCTCGATAGTTTGCGCAAAGTCTGCAAGGTGGGCGTCGGCGCCTTCGAACCATGTCTGCCGCTCGTACTCGTCGCGCCGATCTTCAAACGGATGATGGGTATCAAACGGCGGGCGGGCGCCGTTGCGCTGGGCAAGAACGACCGCCGGTGGACAGACCCTCGCCAACTCGCGAAGGAAGTAACAATGGTGCAGCGTCTCGGTGGTCACGACGGCGATGTTCATACCTCGGCCGTCTCCTGCACGAGCAGATCGGGCGAGATGGCCTGCCCGGCGGCGATGGGCCCCACCAGCTCACGACCCACGACGGAATCCTCCTGCCCCGGCACGAATCCGCCACCCGGGCGCACCCAGGTCAGATCATCACGGCTCAATACCGCTCCTGCCGGCAGGTCGCGATTTGCGGCGATGGACCGGCGCAATGCTGTGATCAAGTCGCGCTCGCACGGCTGAGGAACCTTCTCGCCATTGCCCATCAGCGTTTCAATCGCTCGGATTCGCCGACCCAACTCAGCCATCTCGCGCGGATCCGCCGAGAGCTGGTGATCGCGAAACGCAGAGTAGTCGTTAGCCATCGTGAAATGCTTCTCGACGATGCGTGCGCCGGCTGCGACGGCAAGCGCAGCGGCTTCAATGCCCAGCGTGTGGTCGGAGTAGCCGACGGTGCAGCCAAACAACACCTTCAATTCGCCGATCGCGGCGAGGTTGGCCTGGTCGCGAGGAACGGGATAACTGCTTACACAATGCAGCAGCGCCAGCTCCCCTGCCAAGCCGCGCTCGTTGCGCGCTCGCTCGATCGTCGCTTTGGCGGCCGCAATCTCTCGCAGATCCGCGAGTCCCGTGGAGACGATCACCGGCTTTCCGGTCTCGCCAACGACTTCAAGCAGCGGATAGAACGTAATGTCGCCCGAGGAAATCTTGTAGGCGGCGACGATGTCATTGAGTGCCTGCGCGCTTTGAATGTCAAAGGGGGTCGAAAGAAACAGCACGCCTTCATCGCGGGCCAATTTGCTGAGTCGCTCGAACTGCTCGAACCTCAGCTCGAATGATTTGAGCTGCTCAAACCGTTGCTGGTCGCACGGTGAGACATAGTGCTGCGTGCGGAAGGTCTGGAACTTAACGGCATCCGCGCCGGCTTGCGCCGCCAAGCCGATCAGTTCCTCCGCGAGCGCATAGCTGCCCTCATGGTTATTCCCAATCTCGGCGACGATGAGCACACGCCGATCCGTATCGAAGTCGTTTATGACCATTGAAGGCTCCGAGCTTCCTGAAGCGCCTGCACGGATCGGCGCACAGTCGCCAGAACGTCGTAGCGATTGATGGAATCGAAGATGGGCTCGCCGGTGTCATCGAAGACGGCTTTGGTGATCCATAGGCACTTGTCCAGCGCGCAGATAAGAAGTCCCCGGCCGGCCTTGCGATACACTCTGCCGGGCTCACCGAAATGGTCCAGCCGCTGCAACTTCGACGCCAGCAACTTGATTCGCCGGCCGTCCGCAAAGGTGAACGCACATGGGTACGGCTCGGTCAGCGCACGGACTCGATTGTGAATCTGCTCGGCAGTGTAGAGGTCCCAGAGGATCAACCCGTCATCGGGGAATCGTAGCGAATAGTAACAGCTCTGCGAATGACTCTGCGGCATCGAGTTCAACGTGCCGGCGTGGAGTCCCCCGACCACCTCAAGCAGCATTGGCGGAAAATGTTCGTCCGCAATCCGGTGCAGGTCACGAATGGTATCGTCAACGGCGATGTCGAATGTCCGCTCCAGCAGGACATCGCCGGTGTCAATGCCCGCATCAACCTTGACGATCGAGAGTGTACACGAGGTTTCGCCGTTGATCAGCGCCCAATTCAGCGGCGAAGATCCGCGATACTTCGGCAGCTTCCCGCCGTGCAGGTTGATGCACATGCGAGCAGGGATGTCGATGATCCGCTGCTTCAGGATCCTGCTGAAGCCTGCAAGGATAAACAAATCGGGCTCGAGCGACCGCAGCCGCCGGGCAAGGCGATCGTCGTTTGGGTTGTCCGGGACGAGCGACCTGATGTTGAGCGATTCGGCGATGGCAATCGGCTCTGCGCAATCCCGCTGATCCTCCGCCGAAGGCCCAATGACGAGCACGATGTCGTGTCCAGCGCCGTGAAGGCAGCGTAAAGAGGTCACGCCGCGCTTTCCTTTGGCCCATAACACGATCTTCATCGGGTCAACGACCGTTTCTTGCACCGTTCTTCAACGCCCGCTTCCTCAAGCCGGCGATAAGGGCTGGAGGCTGGATGCGGCCGTGGGAGCAATCGTGGAAATCTCCGCCTCCGACTTCACCGGCTGAAGATCTCCCAACGTGCGATACCACCGGACATACTTGCGGAGCCCGGTTTCCAGGGGATTCCCGGGCTCGTAACCGATCAGCGCCCTGGCCTTGTCGATGCACAGCGTGCCGCGCTGCGGCGTCAGCCGGCCGCGGGATTGATACACGACATTGAGTTCCGGATGATGCTCTTGGAGCAGCCCGATCAGCTCGCTGATCGACCGCGAGCAGCCATAGGCCAGGTTGAAAGTCTCGTTCTTCGCCGCCTCATGCTGAATTGCCCTCATGACGCCGTGCACGACATCGTCGATGTAGGTGAAGTCGAGACGTTCGGTTCCGTCACCATGGACGGTCAGATCCCGGCGCTGCAGGACGTTCTCGACGAACACCTGAACCACGCGCCGGCTGACGCAACGTTCGCCATAAAGCGCCGAAGGCCGCACGATCGTATATGGAACGTCGAACACCTGATGGTGCGCAATCACGATCCTTTCGCCGGCATACTTCAGAGCACCGTAGATTCCGAGCGGATTGCACGGCGTTTGCTCCGTCACCGCCGGGTTGCTGAAATGGCCGTATACCATGCTCGACGAGAAATAGATGAAGTGCTCGACGTGACCCCGCACACAATCGAGCGAATTCTCCAGCGTGCGAAGGGTGTGCTCGAATGCGCTGCCCGGATCGGAATTGGACTGCTGGGCGTGGGAGACTCCGGCCAGATGGATCAACACCTGCGGCTGTAAGTCATCGATTCGCTTCGCGAGAGCACGTTGCTCCCTGGCGTCCTGGATATAGAGCGCAATGCCGGCGGATTTGAGAAGCTCCAGTCGCTCGTTGATGATGGCCAGGTAGAGATCCTGATTTGGCCGGTCGCAATCGGCTGAGGCGAAGCTGAGCAAGTTGTTGACGTGCAGGCCGTCGATGATTGAGACCACCGCGCCGCCACGGGCCAGCGCAAGCGCGAGATTATGCCCGATGAATCCTGCTCCACCGACCAGAACGATTCTTCTATCTTGCAACTGAATCAAATCAACTCACTCCGGAAAAGCTTCCTTGACCACGGCAACGATGTATCGCATGTCGTCCCCATTCAAATGGGGCCCAACGGGCAAGGCAATCGACGCGGCGCTGATCCGCGAAGCCACCGGAAAATCCTCATCGCGATGACCATAGTTCTGCCTGTACCAGCTCAACATCGGAATCGGCTGGGGGTAATAAATGCTCGTGCCAATCCCGTGCGATCTCAGATATTCGATGATGTCGCCGCGCCGCCATTGCTGCGAATCGTCAAGAACGATGCAATGACAGTAGCAGGCGCTTTCGAAGGGGCCGTGGCTGGTTGTGAGCGTCTCAA
Organism: Planctomycetota bacterium; assembly: GCA_022566725.1. Taxonomy (GTDB): domain Bacteria; phylum Planctomycetota; class Phycisphaerae; order Phycisphaerales; family SM1A02; genus JADFFQ01. The sequence goes on along the minus strand of JADFIM010000013.1, from coordinate 9,547 downwards.
TCTCCTGGATCTCACGTAGCCCTTCACTGAGAATCTCATAGTTCTCGCGGCGCTGCTGGAGGAATCCGCCCACGCGGCGCATCTGCTCGACGCCGATCGCCGCGGCCATCTCGGTCATGCGATAGTTGGTCCCGAGCGACTCCACGTCATACTCGCCCGGGATCGTTCGCTCACTGATGATGTTTCGATCGATGCCGAATGCTCGCTGCTGGGCGGTCATCTGGGCCAGGTCATCGCGACGAGTGATGGTCATCCCGCCCTCGCCGGTGGTGATGTGCTTGGCCGGATAAAAGGAGAAGCACCCGACGTCGCCCCATAGCCCAACGTGATCGCCGCGATATCGCGCCCCAAGCGCCAGCGCGCAATCTTCAATCACGAACAGGTCATGTTTCTCGGCGATCCGGCAGACCCTGGCCATGTCCACCGGCATTCCCAGGAAATGGACCACGCAGATCGCCCGGCTACGCGGCGTGATGCTCCGCTCGATCAAGTCGATATCAATGTTGCCGGTGAGCGGCTCGGCATCGACGAAGACACATCGGCCGCCACACAGCTCGACGGCGTGTGCAGTGGCCACGTGAGACATCGCCGGCACGATGACTTCATCGCCCGCGGCCAGGCCGAGCGACATGTAGGCCAGATGCAGCGATGCGGTGCAGGTTGACGTGGCGATCGCGTGCGGAGCACCCGTGAACGCGGCGAAGGCCGATTCGAACGCTTGCACACGCGGCCCGTGGGTCAGGATCGGCCCGTGCAGGACCTGCATGACGGCCGCCCGCTCCCGGTCCGAGAGCATCGGCCGGCCGAACGGCAACACACCACGCTCCACGACCGCTTCACCAGCCGTGGCGATCAACTGCTGTCGGGGGCTGTCCTGGCCCATCGCCTCCTGCTCATATAGCGAATCTCGAATCGTTCCTGTGCAGCTCAAGCCAAGGCCTCGATGCCTCGGGGCCTTTCCACGGTCCGCACAAGTCATTGTGAGAGCCCGTGTTATACGTACGTTACCCGAACAGGCCTTCCGTCTCGGACCGACTGTTCGATCGCCAGACAGACTGACATCGTCTCGAACACATCCTGCTCTGAAACAATCGGCTGCCGCTGGCCGAGGATCGCCCCTATGAAACTGTCGATCAGAGCCCCCTTTGCCGTCGCGGGGTGCGGCTCGACGATCAGTTCCGGCGGGGCCTGCGGATCACGGGAGGTGTACAACCGGCCGTGTGGATCGCCTTGAATGAACGTCGCGCCGGTTCCGTAGACGGCGAGCCCGTGGCCGTGGGGCAGGACGCAGCCGAAGTTGGCCGTCACCTTGGCGGTGAGCCCGCTTTCAAAGCGGAGGATGGCCACGACCATGTCGTTGTGCCCAAAGCCGCAACCTCTTGTGGCAATGTTGTTTCCATACGCGGACACCTCAACGGCCTGACTGCCGGTCAGCCACAGCAGCAGGTCCACCACGTGCACCGCACCACCGAGGACAACCGAGTAGTGATCCAGCCGGCCGCGCCAGCCATCAGTGATCTTGTGGAGCCGGCCGTAGTTGTAATCGGCCTCAATGTGAAATAGCGACCCAAACAGGCCGTCGTCGATCCTCCGTTTGATCGCAGCGAACCGGGGAGAGACGCGGAGGATCAGGTTTGAGGACAGCCTGAGTTTCGGCCGCTGCCCAAGGGCCCCTCGAATCCGCCGGGCCTCCTCCATTCCCATGCACAGCGGCTTCTCGACAAAGACATGTTTGCCGTGCTCGATCGCCCTGATGACCTGCTCGGCATGGACATCGTCGTAGGTCGCGATCGAGACAATATCGATCGACGGGTCTTGGAGGACATCATCGGCCCGGCTCGTCAGGGCTGTGGGGGCGTGTCGCCGCCCCACTTCTTTCAACCGATCTACGTCTGAATCACATAAGGCAACCACCTTGCAGGCCGGATGTTGCTCGTAGCCGATGATGTGCTGCTCACCGACTCCGAGGCCGATCACCCCGACCCGCAAAGGCGCAACATCGCCGGCCACGCCGGTTACGTCTGAACCAGACAATCCCGGCGAAGTCGCAGAAGATCGTTCACACCGTACTGCCATTGGGGCTCCGTCATGGCCGCGATAAGCGCGGCGATATGGTCAAAGTCGTAAGAGGTATCGACGGCAAGCGACACATCGTCGTGATCGAGCTCGCTGGAGAAATTGTGGATGCGATAGCGGTCACTGTTGCGGTAGAAGAATCGCGTGACGTGCTCCAGATCCACCTGATCGCTCATGTGCCCAACCGCGTCGGCGAGCGTCGTTGATCTCACGACCTCGACGGATTGGCCCGCGGGAAAACTTCGAGGCATCACATTGGTCACAACGTCGAATTGGTCGCTGCGAAACAGGTCCACCGCACGATCAATCAGCCGGCCATCCAGCAGCGGGCTGTCGCCACAGACTCGCACAAACGCATCCAGCGCCAATCTCTGCCCAGCCTGCCTCAACCGTTCGGCAACATTGTCGCGCGGTCCACGGTGACAAAGCACACCGACCCGGCGGCAATACTCAGCAAGCTGATCATCTGACGGATCCGTGGTGGTGGCCACGACGACCTCATCCAGCGTTCGGCATCTTTCAAGGCGCTCCAGAAGATACTGAAGCATCGGTCTGCCATGCAGCTTGCGCAGCACCTTGCCCGGGAGTCGGCGCGAGCTCATGCGTGCCTGGACCACCGCGCCGATTCTCACCGTGCCGGCTCCTCAACTGACGCTGCGGCCTGGCATCTCCATCCACGTTTCGCGTCATTGCCAGGGCTTGGCTGCGCGAGGGTCCCCGAGCGAATGCCACGGAGTCGGGCCAGCGTCCGCTGATATTGATAGCCCACGCGAAAGAGGATGAACTTGGCAAACGACAGATCGCAACGGAGGCGCAGCAGATTCGTCGTGATCCGGCCGAGGATCCTGGCCCATGACAGGTAGCGCCCCGACTCGAAGCCGTGCATGCACTCGACCAGGAATTGGCTGCGACCGTGGTTCAATGCCCGTCGCAGGATGTACCGGCGGTGCAGTCGATCAGGCGCCGTGCGATGATGCACCATCGCATGGGGGGTAAAACGGATCTCCCACCCGGCCCGTTGAAGTCGCAGGCAAATCTCGCTCTCTTCGCCGGCCGTCAGATCTTGTCCGCGCCGTCCTAGACCGGCCCGGAACCCGCCGACCGCCTCGGCGGAATCTGCGCGCAACGCGAAGTTGGTGCCGTAGGGATACCTGGGATACCCGAGGCTCATCGGCTCATCGCCCGGCTGGTAGGCGTTGAGCGCTTCGTCCAGCCGGTCGTCCCACCACCTCGGCCGGAGCTGGTCCCACTGGATTCGTACCGGCCCGCCCACAACACCCGCCCGATTGCAGTGCTCGAACGCCTCGACAATCGCCTCAAGCCAGCCCGGATCAGCAACGGCGTCGGCATCAATGAAGGCCACGATCGAGGCGCTGGCCTCGCCCAGAGCGCGATTGCGGGCATATGACAGGCCGAGCCGTTGCTCTCGATACACCTTCAGCCGCTTGCCGTAGATCACTTGCAGGTCCACCCCAAGGCAGCCGGTACCGTCCGTGCTCGCGTTGTCGATCACCAGGACTTCGTAGTTGCGGCCGGGGAGAGTCTGCTTCATGACGCTCGCAACGGCATCTCTAAGAACGGCTGCATCATTATGCGCGCAGATCGCTACCGTAATCTGAACGCGGGGCGGTTCTGTGCAGCGGTCAACCGACATTGTGCGGGGTCAACTTGGGAAGTGAACCTGTTCCTCGCGCGGGCGGCGATACCTTGCAAATCCTTCGACCTATAACCCGCACCATCTCCATATCGTCCCCAGAGCACCGACCTGATGATTTGACGCGGGTGATCCCCGAGCGGTATCAGCGCTTGCGCAAGACATCGCGACCACGGCCAACTATTATCTGTGCGTAGTCGGGCTAAACCCCGATCAAGGCCTCAGCCACCTTGGGGCGGTGAAAGCGATCACGATGGTCCGCGAGGCATCGGATGCAGCGGGCACACCGTGGCCGAACTCGGCGTATCCCAAGAGCCCGCCGTCGGTATAACACGCGTAAGTCATTGATGTGTAATGGTTTGTCGAACTCCAGCGCCCGTAGCTCAGTCGGATAGAGCACCGGTTTCCTAAACCGGGGGTCGCAGGTTCGAGTCCTGCCGGGCGCGCTTGAACTGAAGGCCCTCAACGGCACGCAATACTGCGACTTTTGTGGTCACGCCCGGGAATCAAGATGAAACCCGGCCCGCCGGCCCGGTACCGCGGCGGGATGATGATGTGGGCGGCTGGTTGGGGATTTCCGCTCAAGGCGGCCTTTGGGTTTGACGATCGCTGAACCCTACGGGCCACATATCCCGCGGTACTGAAACCCCAAGGCTCGCCGCATCGCGACCCGGATCGGCGGAGGACCCTGCACACAAGAAACAAGGAAAAGAGGAGACTATCGCAATGTCACATCGTCTTTCGATCCTTCCACTCGCCTCAGTATTGGGTTGTGTGGCGCTGGCCGGCGGTCTGAGCGGCTGCGCAACTTCAAATGCCATCGAGGTCACCAACGTTTCAGATTCCTGGCTGAACGTCCAATTCTTCGTAGGCACTCCCGACACGGCCTCGGGGAAATCACCCGAGCTCATCGCTGACGCCAAGCTTCAGATTGAACCGGGTGGAAGGGCGAGCTATCGGCTGTCTCGGAACACCATGTCCAGCTCAGAAACCGGCCCGCTCGTGCACATCGAGGTCAAGCCCGTTTCTCCGAGCTGGCAATCGACCGGGAAGGTGTACTGGCTGGAGCTGCTGACGCATCCGCCGACCAAGATCGTCGCGACCGGCACCGCGGAAAAGCTCATGTTCAATACCGGTATGGGCGCGGTAGCGATCATCCCGGAGCGTGAAGTCAAACGCGGCCGGTTCGTATACAAGATGATGGCCGACGTCCCGGAGAGCTCGAAGAGTTCACACTGACTTCAGCCACGCCCGCTACCGCCTCGCTGACCGCAGGTCCGGCGACGCTAACACAAGGTCATCCACCCGCTGGGCCCGCGCCCGGCGGTTTTCATCAGAAGGAGCCAATTGAAACCTTCAAACCTTCAAACGAGGCTCGAGAGACGCTACCGCGGCGACGTTCTCTTCATCATGACGGCGTTCTGCTCTTTGATGCCCAGCAGATGCGTCTTGAGGCCCCGGACGACATCCTCGAATCTCGGGTAGGTCTCTTTGAGAAGTTGCGGATCGTCGCTACGAAATCCAGCTTCCAAGAGTAGCGATTCGATGACGCTGGTCACGTGATTGCGGCACTTCTCCTGGGGCGAGCAGCGAGGCGATGAGACGGAAACCGCCGCCCGCTCCAGGTCGTCGGCCTGTCGAGCGATCCTGGCGATCCGTGTCTCGACCTCGGAAACTGTGGCGTATTTGAGTCGATCTCGCAGACGGGTAGACAGGCATTCGGCGAATCGCCGGCCGAACAGATCTCGCGACAATCTTACGTACAAGAAGATCGTCGCCGATTCGATGACCCCGTCATCGGTATCATCGGGAAAGATCGATCGCACCACCTGGCAGAACTGGTGCATCGAGTTGGCAGCGGCCTTCACCTTCCGTTCGTTGATGAACCAACCCATGGGTCGGCCGGCCCTCCTACCTCGTCAACCTTCGTTCGGGCACCGGCCACGAAGGCCGAGTGCTACTGTATGGTCGGCATAACGATTGCGTCATGCGCATCCAATGCCTCAGCATCCGAGGCGAATTTGCGCCCGATAACCGAAGGGCAAGGGTCGCCGCGCCCGTGCGGAGATGATTCGCCCCGGAAGACGAACCGGACATCGCCTTGGCGGGTCCTAATGGCGTTCGGTCTGTACCGTCTATTCGGCATGCGCAGATCGACCATAACTTTCGATGGGGTTGCGCCTTCGGTCGGCCCTTGACCGGATCGCCGAATCAGGGTGGCGGCGGCGCGTCGTCGCGCTGCACAACAAGATGCTGTTTGACAAATACAGACTCGCGGCGCTGATGATAGCCGTCGGGCCAGGTGATCTCGACGGTAACCGTTGGAACACCGCCGGGCAGGCCGAAGTGGGCGTATTGCGCGCTTGATGATTGAAACCCTCCCCCGCTGTAGATCCAGCGGCGCTGGGTAACAGCGTCATAAATCACTTCGACGCTACTGCCGAGCCCACGGTGATTGCCGGCCGAGGCTCGCGGATCCCGCAACTCCACGATCAGCCAGTTGCCGCCGGCACAGTCATTGCGGAGCACGCGAATCGGCCCGTTGAGCTCACCGACGATCACGTCGATGTCACCGTCTTGATCAAGGTCGCCGAACACGGCGGGACGATCGCGGTACGGCTCGTGCAGGAACGTCGCGACGCTCGGATCGGTCACGCGGGAAAAGCGAGGCCCGACACGCGCAAAGAGCAGCGGCTGTTGCCGGTATGAGGAGTTGATCGCCTCCATGCTAGCCTGGGGATAGACGTGGCCGTTGACGATCAGCAGGTCTTCGTCGCCGTCGAGATCAAAATCGTAGAACCCGCATGACCAGCCAAGGAATGGCCGGCTGACCATTCCCAGGCCGAATTGCATGGTCCGGTCGTCAAAGAAGGTTCCGTCGAGGTTGAGGTGGAGCGTGTTGGTGTCGCTGGAGAAGTTGGTCGTAAAGACGTCGGGAAAGCCGTTGCCATCAACGTCGGCAATCCCGATGCCCATGGTGGCTTGCTCGCCGCCGTCGGCGTTGGCGGCAATGCCACTGAATCCGCCGACCTCCTCGAAACGCCCCCTGCCGAGGTTGCGAAACAGGAAGTTTGGCATCGAGTCGTTGCCGACGAAGATGTCTTGGCGGCCATCGGCGTCGAAGTCGATGATCACCACCCCCAGGCCATAGGCCGGCTGGGCCCGAAGGCAACCGCTGGTCTGGGTGATATCGCGAAACGTCCCGTCGCCGAGGTTCTCGTACAGCACATCGTTCTGGGCGCTCAACCCATGCGGCCCGGCCATAACCTGCAGGCCTCTGAACTGTGATTGGGGCGGGGGGTTGGCGACGTCGAAATCGAGATAGTTGACCACGTACAGATCGAGGTCATCGTCGCCGTCGATGTCGCCGAAGGCGCAGCTGGTGCCCCATCTGGGGTCGCCTACGCCGGCGACATCGGTGACATCGACGAAGCGTCCACCACCCACATTTCGAAGCAGGACGTTTGGGCCGTAGCAGGCGATGAACAGGTCGTCCCAGCCATCGCCATCGTAGTCGCCGACAGCCACACCCATCGCCCAGCGGCGAAGCGTGATGCCCATCGCGTCGGTGACGTCGCGGAACCTCAGGCCGCCTAGGTTCTCGTACAGCCGGCACCCAGGCCCATTCTCCGGATCATCCAGGGTGGCGCCGTTGGCTACGAACAGGTCCAGATCGCCGTCGCGGTCGTAGTCGATCAGCCCCAGCCCGCCGCCGTTGACTTCGAGGATCTGCGCCGAGGGACGGCCGCCGCAAGTCATCACCATGTCGATTCCGGATTCCGCCGCGGTGAGCGTGGAGAAGCGCATCGCCGGCGGGCCGGAGGAGGTCTGGCCGGATGAAGGGCTGGCCGGATCATCACCTGCACAGCGAGCGAGCATCCCCACAGCGGCGGCGAGGATGACTTGCCATACGCTGCAGCCCATGCACTTCATGGTGCGCGCCCCGGAACACCTCTTCGCGGCCGCACTCGCTCCTGCCATTGCTTGTACAGGCGAAAGGCCTCCTCGGCGGCTTCAATCTCACCCAATCGAGTCAGCACGCGCGAAAGCTTGTAGAACGCCGCGTAATGCTCCGGCCAGAGGTCCGTCGCCAGTTGCAGCTGGGCCTTGGCGTCTTCCAAGGCGTTGCCTCGAATGTACACGTCCGCCAGGCGGGCATGAGCCTTGGAAACATCCCTGACTCGCCGCGGGTTGTCCGCTTGAAGCTTGATCGCTGTGCGAAAGCGCAGCTCGGCATCATCAAGGCGATCCTCATCAAAGTCGATCAAACCGACGCCGAAGTGCGAATCGCCCTCGGTCGGCACGAAGGTCAGGTGTCGCTCGAACGCCGCCCTCGCGGCTTGCGTTTCCCCCAAGTAGTACAGGCACCAGCCGAGAAAGTGATACGTCGGGTGATATTGAGGCTCCAGCTCAATGGCCTGCGTGAATTGGGGCCGGGCCAGGGCGTAGCGCTTCTCCCGGTGATACGTGAGCCCCAGCAGGAACTCCGCCCGACCATCATCCGGATGCTGTTTGAGGTAGCTCACCAGCCGCGGCCTCGCCGCATCGGTGCGACCCTGCCCGATCAGTCTGAAGACGGCGGAGAGTTCACGGTTCAGAGAGGCGGTCACCACCGCGGGCTCGGCTTCGCTCGGCTGGTCGGCCTGGGCGTCCGCGGGGGGATCCTCCGCTGGGGGTTCCTTTGTCGCGCCACCATCGGAATCGCAGCTGGCGACCAGGATCGACACACACGCCGCCAGCCCCGCAAAGCCGACGACGGACCCACATCGGATTGACCATCCCATCACCAGGCTCTCCCGGCCGGCGCGCCCCCGAATCGGCCGAATCCGGCCGCTCAACGCGATGTGAGTGTATTGCCGCTTCGGTAGCCGGGGAACCGGGGGAGCGCAACTCCTCGGCACAAACGATGGCCCCTGCCGCCCGCGCAAGCGCCCTTTTGTGCAGCCAAGGCCGAAAATGGTTGGCACTGAGTGCGAATCGCGGGTAAACTCACATCTTGTCAGGGGCTCGCCGCCGCTGATGGGCTGCGAGGCGGTCTCGCGAGCGTGTGTTTGCGATATGGAGATATTCGGACCCGTTGCGGTGGTGTATCACCAGCCTCTGGGTTTCGGAGGGGAATTCGAAGGAGTGGTATTGATGGTGAGCAGGGCAAGGATCAGGCATTTGGATCTTGCGAGGATGACGAGGTCTCACCGGCATCTATCTCCTCTGGCCGCGACGTGTTTGGCGTTTGCGGCCAGCATCTTTTTTGCCCAGTCCGCGGGCGCCGGCGGGGTCGTCCCCCAGCCGAAGATGGGCGACCCGCTTCTCGGACTCACTCCTGAGGAATTGGCACGTTTTGAAGTTGGGCTGGTTCAGTTCAACCGCGTGTTCACAGAAGAAGAAGGATTGGGCCCGGTCTTCAACAAGACCAGTTGTGGCGGCTGTCACAACAACCCGGTCGGCGGTCCCGGCAACATCACGGTCACGCGCGCGGGCATGGCCACCAAGGACGGCTTCGATCCGCTGGCGGAACTCGGCGGCTCCCTGTTCCAGCAGGAGGCGATCAGCGACGAGTGCGCTGAGGTGGTACCGCCGGAGGCCAACGTGATTGCCTTCCGCGTCACCAACGGCATGTTGGGCTACGGCGTGGTCCAGGCGATTCCCGACGATGATATTTCGGCCCTCGCCGACCCGGACGACGCCAACGGCGACGGAATCAGCGGCCGAGTCAACATGGTAGGCGCGGCTGAAGATCCGCCGAACAGCCCACTGCATGTCGGCCGATTCGGATGGAAAGCACATGCGGCGACGATGACAACCTTCTCCGCGGGCGCA
>JADFIM010000012.1 GCA_022566725.1 Planctomycetota bacterium | reverse complement strand
CGGCCAAGCCCCCATCTCCCCCACGCCCTTTGGCAAGAAGATCGTCCAAGCACGCATCAAGACCACCGCGGGTGACATCATCGCGCGCCAGTTCATCGACGGGCCGCAGATTGTCGGCCAGTCCCGAGCCCAACTGCGCCAGGTCGCCGCCGCCGTGGACCGGGGCTTTGATGAAGCGCTCAACGATGAGCAGTTGCCGCGCAAGTACCACGAAGCACACATGCACTACTTCGGTGAGCTGAAGAGGCTGGTCGAAGTCGTCCAAGACAGCCGCGACGAGTCTGCTGAGCCCGCACCCGTAGATGAACCCGAGTCCGGCGACTGATTCAACGTTGCTCCAACGTGCGTGGCAGGTCGCTATCCGGCGCCGGGAAGTGAAGCTGTGCCTGTGGTCGGGAGCGTTGGCGGTTGCGGTTGCATTACTGACCACGGGTTGCGAGCACTCGTCGGACACCCGGCGCGTCGTTCTCTATGTCTCGGCCGACGATCACCTCGTCCGCCAGGTGATCGCCGAGTTCGAGCAACAGACCGGCATTCGCGTCGATTTCGTCGGCGACATTGAGCAGAACAAGACTACGGGGCTCGTCGGGCGTCTTCGCGCCGAGGCCGACAACCCCCAAGCTGATGTGTTCTGGTCGTCGGAAGTGTTCATGACGATCAAGCTGGCTGAGGAAGGGGTGCTCGAACCGTATGATTCCCCGGCCACGGCCGATTGGCCCCGCGAGTTCCGTGATCCTCAGGGCCGGTGGTACGGGTTTGCCGCCAGAGCGAGGGTGATCGTCTATGCCCCGGATCGCGTGGCTGAAGATGAGCTTCCCAAGACGTGGATGGACCTGACCGACACGCCGTTCAAAGGCCGCATCGTGATGGCCGATCCGCGGTTCGGCACAACCGGCGGCCATCTTGGGGCGATGAAGGTGTATTGGTCTCGCCTGATCGCACCCGCGTACTACGAAGCGTTTCTGATGGGGCTGGCCGACAACGAGATCCGCATGCTGCCCAGTGGCAATGCCGGTGTGGTGGCGGCGGTGGCGACCGGCGAGGCCGATCTGGGCCTCACCGACACCGACGACGTCTGGGCCGCACAGGCCCGCGGGTTTGACGTCAAGCTTATCTATCCTCGACACGGCATCGCCGGCGCAGCCGGCGCCGGCACGCTGCTCATTCCCAACACCGTCGCTCGCGTCAAGGCGGGACCGAATCCGCATACCGCCGGCCGGCTCATCGACTTCCTGCTCTCCGAGGCCGTCGAGCGGATGCTCGCCGAGTCGGTGTCGCACAACGTCCCGGTCCGCGACGAGTTGGCGGTGGACTATCCTCAGTATGCCGTGCCCGATCCGTTGAAGATCGACTATCGACGAGCTGCGAATGTGATGAGCGGGGCCGTCGACCAGGCGATGCGCTATCTCAACCCAAGAGCGCATGAGCATGCGCGGTAGAGGACCCCAATCGCGCTTGCTTGCGATTGGGGATGCCTGTACCGGCTGGGTGCTGCCGGCGGTTGCGGCGGTGCTGTGGATCGGCGCGGTTGCCTGGCCGGCGGTTGCACTGATCAGTGCCTTGGTCACCGAGCCCCGAAGCGATGTTGAGGTTCTTCGGCCCAGCGATCTGCTGTTGACCACCACCGTCTGGGCCGCCGCAGTGGCCGTCGGCGCCGTCGTGTTGGGCTGGGGGCCGGGGCGCGTCCTCGGCCGGGCGCTTCACGGCCGGGGCTATCTGCCGATCGCGGTGCTCATGCTCGCCCCGATCTGTCTGCCGGCCTACGTCGTCTTCTATGCGTGGTATCAAGGGTGGCCGCCGACATCTGATCTGTACCGCTGGGCGGTCGCGTCGGGGCACATTCAATTCCTCAAGAACGCGACGCTTTTGATGGGATTGACGTGCTGGTCCTGGCCGTTGGTGGCGTGGTGCGTGGCCGGTTGGACCGCCTCGACGCCGGCCCAGCACTCAGAAATGGTGCAGCTCGACGGAGCCGGAGTCTTTCGGCGCATGCTCGATCGGTTGCGTAGCGATGCGCCGGGGCTCGGCCTCGGGGCGCTGATCGTGTTTCTGCTGGCCTTCGACAATACAACCTGCTTCGACCTTGCGGGGATCTGGACGTTTGGCAACGAGCTGCGCGCTATCGGCTCCCGTGGAGCCAACGCGACGGACATGCTGCTTGCGGCGTTGCCGGCGATGCTTCTCTCCGCGGTCGGCGCCACGGCGATCTGGCTCGTCCTGGCGCGTCGGCCGCAACGGCCCGCGGTGCGTCTGGGGCGCGGCGCGGCCGCAACGTCGATCCTCACTGCGCTCATCTTGGCGTGGTCGGTGGTGGTACCCCTTGCACTCTTTGCCAGCCGTGTCGAGGATTGGTGGTACGTCGAGACGTTCTTTCGTCTCTACGGCCGGGCGCTCGGCGGGACGCTGACCCTGGCGCTGGTCAGTGGCGGGCTTGGGGCGTTGACCGCCGCTGGACTCGCAATGGCCTGGCAGGATCAACGCCGATGGCTGCGGAACCTCGCCCACCTCCAGGCGATCGGATGGCTCTTCACTGCAATTATCCCCGGTACGATCGTCGGTGTAGCCTTTGAAGCAGCGTATAACCGGCCGGGCCTTGACGACCTCGTCTACTCGAATCCGATCGTCTTGATCGGCGGATATCTGGCTCGGTTTGCCTTCATCGGGGCGCTGCTGGGACGTTGGATCGCCATGAGCGAACCGCGCACGTTGCGCGATCTGCGGCTCATCGACGGTGGCGCATCGATGAGGGCGCTGCTTGGATCGTCGTGGCCGAGGTATCTCGCCGCGGCGGGGGCGACCGCGGGGATCGTGACCGTGCTTTGCGTGAGCGAGATTCCGGTGACGGCGAGCCTGCACCCGCCGGGGTCCGACCCGCTGGCCACCGCCGTGCTGGACGCAATGCACTACCAGCGGCCTGATGTCGTGTTCATCGCCAGTATCACCACCATGCTGCTTGCGCTGGCGGCAGCGGGCGTCACGGTGGTGGTCTGGGGGTTGCGCCGCCGATGGTTTCGCCTGGCGAGCCTGGCTGCGGTCGGCGTGCTCTTGTTGACTAGCGCGAGCGGTTGTGAGGCGAGTGATGATGATCAACCTGCGCCGCTGAAGACGCGATTGACGTTCGGCCGACCCGGCCTTTCGCTGGGACAATTCAACTACCCGCGCGGCATTGCCGTCGATCCTCAGCGCGAGCTCATCTATATCGTGGACAAGACCGCGCGGGTGCAGCGATTCGATCTTCACGGCGAGCCGCAACTTCAGTGGCGCATGCCGCAGTGGCAAAACGGCAAGCCCACCGGGCTCAACGTCGCCCCCGACGGGCGGGTCTTCGTCGCCGACACCCATTACCACCGGGTGATCGCGTACGACCCCGACGGCCGGGAACTGATGCGGTTCGGCCGATACGGCCAGGGACCGGGCGAGTTCATCTATCCCACCGACGTTGCCTTCGGACCCCAGGGGCGCATCTACGTCTCCGAATACGGAGGCAACGACCGCGTTCAGGTCTTCTCCGCCCAAGGCGAGTTTCTCTTTGGGTTCGGCTCGTTCGGCTCGCAGGGGGGCCAGTTCAACCGGCCACAAGCCATGACCTTCAACGCGTCCAAGAGCGAGCTGTACATCGCCGACGCCTGCAACCATCGCATTGTCGTCTGCGATGGGCAGGGTACGCTGCTTCGAGTCCTTGGCGGTCCCGGTCGCGGGCCGAGCGAGCTGGCCTATCCGTATGATGTGATGGTGCTGGGCGATGGGTCGCTGCTGGTGGTTGAGTTCGGCAACAACCGAATCCAGCACCTTTCAGCCACCGGTGAATGCCGTGGATTGTTCGGCCGGGCCGGAACGGATGAAGGCGAGCTTCAGTACCCGTGGGGGATCGATGGGGTCGATGAGGCGATCTTCGTGCTCGATTCGGGGAACAACCGCGTCCAAGTGATTCGCAGTCCTCGGTGACCGTGGCAGAAAATGGGGTGCAGGGGAGGCTCCCCTTTTCCGCACCTACAACACCTATGATGACGGGTACAAGCTTCTGCGCGTCCTGTGGCACGCCGCGTAGGCAACTGACGCCGATCCCGGTAGGCCGATGCTCAAACACCCAGAACAAGCAAGTTTTTTGCGCATCATACGCTGGGCTTCCTGGACGTGGCTGGCGATGCTACTACCTTTCGCGCCGATTGTATTCTTCCTCGCTCGCAAAGAAGGGTTACCCATCTTGGAGTCGGCCTGTGCAGCACTAGTTGCGGTTGGCTTTGTTTGCTGCGTCGTCGGTCTGTTGACCATGATATCAGGGTTCGTTCTTATGGCCTTCAAAAGGGCTCCCGTGACGGCCAACCATCTGATCCGCTTCGGCGCCATCATGGGATTTGGCTTTTACGGTCCGCTGTTGGCAATGATCGTCCTGTATTCGCTAGGCATGCTCAGATATGCATCGGTTTGAGCAGGCGCAGGGAGAAAAAGGGGAGGCTCCCCTTTTCCGCACCCTTCCCTCTGTGCCCCCCGTGCCTCTGTGTTGAATCTCTGGGGGTAGCGGGTCGCTCATACTCATAGACGTGCGCCGTTTGGGAGCGGCGGGTAAACTGGATCGTAAGAGGATCTGCGGATGTTCGGCGATCTCCCGATTCAGTTCGACCGGCCGGGCTGGCTGGCGCTGCTGGTATTGATTGTGCCTGTGTACCTGATGGCTAGGCGCAGCATCGGTGGATTGTCGCGCACCAAGGCGAATATCACGTTCGCGGTGCGGGCCGTGGTGATCCTGCTGCTGACGGCGGCGCTGGCCCGCCCGGTGTGGGAGAAGCGCGGCGAAGGGCTCACCGTCACCGTCATTCTCGATCGCAGCCAGTCGATACCGTTGCCGCTCAAGAGGAGTTCCCTTGATTTTCTGCGGCGAGCAACGGAGGCCAATAGGCATCGTGAAGATCGCCTGGCGGTGATCACGGTGGCGAAGGATGCCACGATTGTCGCCATGCCCGATAAGTTCTCAGCGCTGGGGGAGGTGCAGGAGCCGGCTGATCTTGATGCGACGAATCTTGCCGCCGCGATCCGCCTGGCCCTGGCCATCATGCCCGATGACACCGCCAACCGCATTGTGCTGGCCTCGGACGGCAACGAAACCGAGGACTCGGTGCTGGCCGCCGCCGAGCTTGCCAAGGCCAACGATGTGCGCATCGATGTGCTGGTGCTTCAGTACGAGCACGCCAACGAGGTGATCTTCGAGCGCATCGCCGCTCCGGCACGCGCGCGGCTGGGCCAGTCGGCGAACATCAAGCTGGTGTTGCGCAGCCAGGGCAGCGCTACCGGCCGGATCACCCTGCGGATGAACGAGCAATACCTGGACCTCAACGGCGCCGAAGAAGGGAATGCGTTGCCGGTCGCCCTGGAGCCGGGGTTGACGGTCATCCCGGTGACGATCAGCCTGGAATCGCCGGGGCCGGTGCAGTTTGATGCGGTATTCGAAGCGGATCGCGCTTCCGACGACGGCGTCAGCATGAACAACCGGGCGGTGGCCGTGACGTTCGTCGGCGGCGAAGGCAAGGTTCTCATCATCGACGACGGGGCCGTTGAGTCTCAGTACCTGGTTGCGGCGCTCACCGACAGCGATATCGCCGTCGATCTACAAGGCACGGAAGCGCTCGCTCGCGGGGCCGTATACCTCAGCGGCTACGATGCGGTGGTCCTTGCCAACATTCCCAGATACGCCATCACCGACGAAGACGATCGCACACTGCACGCGTATGTGCATGATCTGGGCGGCGGGCTGGTGATGCTCGGCGGGCCGCAATCCTTCGGAGCCGGGGGGTGGATCGACTCGGAGGTCGCAAAGGTCTTGCCGGTGAAGCTCGACCCGCCGCAGACCCGCCAGATGCCGCGCGGGGCGCTGGCCCTGATCATGCACTCCACCGAGATGCCCCAAGGCAACTTCTGGGGCCAGAAGGTGGCCATTGCGGCCATCGAAGCCCTCAGCCGGCTCGATTACGTCGGCATCATCGACTTCAACTGGCAGGCCGGCGGCAGCGCGTGGGAGTTCGGCCCGGAGTTGGCCGGCGACAAGTCCGCCCCGATCGCCGCCGCAAAGAAGATGGTCATGGGCGACATGCCCGATTTCGGCAGCTCGATGCAAATGGCCCTGGACGGCCTGGTCCCGCTTCCCGCCGGGCAGAAGCACGTGATCATCATTTCCGACGGTGATCCCGCCGGGCCTTCCCAGAAGCTGCTCGACGGCTTTCTCGCGGCCAAGATAACCATCAGCACTGTGCTGATCGCCGGACACGGCAGCCCGGCCGACGTGACCAAAATGAGGACGATCGCCAACTACACCGGCGGGACCGCGTACGGCCCGATTCGGAACCCGACCAAGCTTCCGCAGATTTTCATCAAGGAGGCGCAGCTGGTCTCGCGATCGTTGATCGTCGAAGGCGACACCTATCAGCCGCAGATCATCAGTCGGCTGCCGGGTCCGATCGAAGGCTTTGTGTCGGTCCCGAGCATCGACGGTTATGTGCTCACCGCCCCGCGCGCGGGGTTGAGCCAGATCCCCATGGTCAATTCGACCACCGAGGGCGCCGACCCGATCTACGCCCATTGGAATTACGGGCTTGGCAAGGCGATCGCCTACACCTCCGACCTGACCGGCCGATGGGGCAGCCGCTGGGCCGGTTGGGAGGAGCTTCGATCCTTCTGGGAGCAGTCGATTCGCTGGGTCATGCGCCCCAGCGCCCCCGCCAACATGATCGTCAATACCACTCTCCAAGGCGACCGAGCGGTCGTCGAAGTCGAGGCGCTGGACGTTGACGCGTCGTTCCTGAACTTTCTTCGGACCAGCGCTGTTGTCCTGCGCCCCGACAGTACCGCCCAGCCGTTGGTCCTGCAGCAGATCGGGCCGGGTCGGTACCGCGGCGAGTTTCGCACCGACACGGATGGGGCGTACCTGGTGAACATCAACTTTGTGGGCGGGTCACCGGAGACTCCTGTTGCGGGCAACATCCAGGCGGCCGTTTCCGTGCCCTATCCGCGTGAGTATCGGGCGGTCCAGCACAACGCGGCATTGCTGGGCGAGCTGGCCGAGCGGACCGGCGGGCGCGTGCTCAGCGGGATCGACCCCTCCCTGGTGGATCTCTTCGACCGCGAAGGCCTCGAGGTCCCCAAGAGCCCCAAGAGTATCTGGGACCTGCTGGCGATCATCGCCGCAGCACTCTTCCTGTTCGACGTGGCCGGGCGGCGACTCGCGGTGGACCGCAGAGCGTTGGCGGCGTCGGCGGCCAGAGCGATCGGGCGGCGGACGGAAGTCGGCACCGACACGGTCGCGGCGTGGAAGCGGGTGGCCCGTCGACGAGCCGCGGCCAAGCCCGCCCATCCGATCGCTCAGCCTGAGTCCCGCTTCGAGGCGGACGTCTCTGACGCTCAACTTGCCATTGACGTTCAGAAGGAGGCGTCGCAGGCGCCCGGGCGGAGCCCAGCTGAGCCCCCAGCGCCTCCCCATGCCGCGGAGCCGTCGGCAGCGCGGGATGAAGGCGACTACACCTCCAGGCTGCTGGCCGCAAAGCGTCGAGCCCGAGATCAGGCCGATCGCCGAACCGAGGATCAAGGCGATGCCTGACGCCGCAGCTGTGCCCCAACTGGATATGGCCTTCGACGATGTGCAGGCTGTCAAGAAGGCTTGCGCCGCCTTCCGCGAGATGTTTGGTCGGCTGCGGGCCCAGATCAGCAAGGCGATCGTCGGGCAGGACGAGGTCGTCGAGCAGATGCTGATCGCGCTCTTTTGCGATGGGCATGTGCTGCTGGAAGGTGTGCCGGGGCTGGGCAAGACCTTGCTCGTGCGAACCCTGGCCCGGACGCTGAGTCTGCCGTTTGCCCGCATTCAGTTCACGCCGGACCTGATGCCTGCGGACATCACCGGCACAAGCGTCGTCGTCGATGATCCCGTCACCGGCCGGCGGTCGTTCACCTTCCGCCCGGGGCCGGTCTTCAGCCAGTTTCTGCTGGCCGACGAGATCAATCGGGCCACGCCCAAGAGCCAATCGGCCCTGCTGGAAGCGATGCAGGAGCGAAGCGTCACGGTCGGTGGGCGGACGCGCCGGCTCAACCAGCCGTTCCTGGTCCTGGCGACGCAGAACCCCATCGAGCAGGAGGGGACGTATCCGCTTCCCGAAGCGCAGCTCGATCGGTTCTTTTTCAAGATTATCGTGCCGTACGCCACTCAGAGCGAGATGAACAGAATCGTGGCCCGCACCACGAGCAACCTGGAATCGCTGGTTGATCCCGTCATGGATGGGCCGTACATCATCAAGGCGCAGCGGCTGGCCAGGCGGATCGTGGTCGCCCCTCATGTGCAGGACTATGTGATTCGCCTGGTGCTGGCCACGCATCCCGGCGGACCAAGCAGCGGAGACGATTCGTTTCTTGATCGCTACGTTCGAGTCGGTGTAAGCCCGCGCGGGGCGCAGGCGCTGACGAGCGCCGCGAAGGTTCGAGCGCTGCTGGCCGGGCGATACGCCGCTGCGTTCAAGGATGTCGAGTCCGTGGCTCACCCTGCGCTGCGTCACCGGCTGATCCGAACCTTCGAGGCCCAGGCCGACGGCGTAAGCAACGACGATATCATCACCCATTTACTTGAGGTTGTTCCGCACGAGCCGCCCGCGGAAACCGGTGATGTTTAGCCGCAGGCCGGAGACCTGCGCGCCGCTCTTCGAGCGGCGGCTAAACTGTTCGACGCGAACCCCTAACCCCTGCTCTCACCCATGCCTGAATTCGGCGTCTCAACCGAGCCTCGACCGAAGCGCGTCGATGAGCTGATCGACAGCGAGCTGATGGCCAAGCTCGATCAGGTTGACGTGATGTCGCGCAAGATATTTGCGGGCAAACTTCAGGGCGAGCGGCGGTCCAAGAAGCGCGGCGTGAGCGTGGAGTTCGCCGACTACCGCCACTACGTCCACGGCGACGACCTGCGGTTCGTTGATTGGAACGTCTACGCTCGGCTCGACCGGCTCTTCCTCAAGATGTTCCTCGAAGAGGAGGACCTGTCGCTGTTGATCGCCATCGACGCCAGCGCATCAATGGATTGGGGCAACCCCAACAAGTTCGTCTTTGCCCGGCGACTCGCCATGGCTCTGGGCTACATCGGGCTGGTCAACCACAACCGTGTCACGCTCTACGCGTTTAGCCGCGAGGGTGTGCAGCCGCTACCGAACCTCAGGGGCCGGCGGCGCACGCGGGAGATGGGCACGTGGCTACTGGACCTGGAGCCCGGCGACGAGAGCGCCTTCAACGACGCGATGCGCCACGTTGCCCTTTCCCGACAGGGTAAAGGTGTCATGATCATCCTCTCCGACTTCATGTTCAAGGAAAGCTACGAGAAGGGACTACGATACCTGGCCGGCGGAGGCTACGACACCTTCTGCCTGCAGATCCTCAGCCCCGAAGAAATCGATCCCGGCAAGCACGGCCTGGCGGGTGATCTTCGCCTGACGGACATCGAGGACGAAGATACGGCGGAAGTCACCATCAGCGCCGCCCTGCTGAAGCGATACAAGGAGAATCTGGACGCCTATTGCGGGCGCTTGCGCGATTTTTGCGTGCGGCGGGCGATCTCGCACCTGACGATCGACACCGCCACCGACCTCACCACGCTGCTGCTTGATTACCTGCGCAAGCGGGGGCTGTTGAAGTGAGTTGGCTGTCGGTCCCAGCCGGCCTGATCCTCGCTGCGGTCGTGATCCCGCCTCTGATCTTGTTGTACTTCCTCAAGCTGCGGCGCCGAGCCCAACCGATCGCGTGCACCATGTTGTGGAAGCGCTCGGTCGAGGACCTGCGGGCCAACGCCCCGTTTCAGCGGCTTCGGCCCAGCATCCTGCTGTTGTTGCAACTGCTGGCGCTCATACTGCTGGCGCTGGCCATCATGCAGCCGCAGATACAGGCCGGCCAACGGACCACCGGCAAGACAGTCATCCTCATCGACAACTCCGCCTCGATGACCGCAAGCGACATCGAGGGCGAAGGCACGCGTCTCGACGAGGCCAAGCGCAGAGCCAAGGATCGTATCGAAACGCTCTACGACCGAGGGCTGCTCAGCTCTTCGGCCGGTCAGACGATGGTGATCGCCTTCTCCGATCGGGCCGAGGTCTATTGCCGGTTCACCGACTCCAAGGGGCAGTTGCTTGGGGCCATCGACCGCATCCAACCCACGCACGGCGAGAGCCGCATCACCGAAGCGTTGACTTTGGCGCGGGCCTACACCACGAATCCCGATCCTGAGTCGGACCGTCCGGTGGGGGATCCGGCCACGCTGGAACTGTTCAGCGACGGTCGGATCGCCGACCTGGACGAGCAGGTGCTTCGCGGCGAGACGATGCTGTATCACCCGATCGGCTCGCCCCAGCCGGACAATGTGGCGGTCACGGTCATTTCCATTGAGCGGCCCTACGATCGTCCCACAGCGGTTGAGGTCTTCGCTTCGCTGGCGAACTTCAACACCACGCCCGTCACGAGCGACATACAACTTTCGGTCGATGGCGTGGTCCGGGCGATCGAAGAGATAACGATCGGCCCGGCCCAGATCGATGCTTCGACCGCAGCGCTGGTTGCGCAGCGCCGCAATGTGGTCTTCACGCCCTTCGAGCAGCCGCGCGGGGTGGTGATCGAGGTCGCCAGCCTTCGTGACGATGATCTGGCGGCTGATAATGCGGCCCGGCTTGTCGTGCCGCCGGCCAAACGCCTGACCGTAGCGTTGGTCGCCCCCAAGAGCTTCCTGCTTCGGACCGCGTTGGAGGGGATTGGATCAATCCAGCAGTTGGAGGTCCTCACAGCGTCTCGCTATGAGACGCTCGCCGAGCAGGGGGCCATCGATCAATACGACGTGGTGGTGTTTGACGATTATGCTCCGGAAGCGGGAATGATGCCGCCGGGACGATACCTCACCCTCGGCGCGACGCCGCCGCTGGAGGGGCTCAACGAGTTCGGCCGGGGTGAGGGTCAGTTGATCCTCGATGTGGCTGACAACCACCCCGTGTTTCGGTTCGTGAACCTGGAGCAGCTGTACATTTCCAGGTTTCATCTCCTTCAACCGGCCGACGACGTGCAGGTGTTGGCCGAAGGCAGTCGTGGCCCGGCGATCGTTGCGGTCTCTCGCGGGCAGATGCAGGCGATCTGCGTCACGTTCGATCCGCTGGACAGCAACTGGCCGTTCCTCCGCTCGTTCGTCACGTTCATCGTCAATGCGGTGGAATACCTCGGCCACGCAGGCGAAGCGATCAGCGCCACCAGTTTTGCCCCCGGCGAGGCGCTGACGACCCGGCTGCCCGTGGCCGCCGAACGGATCGACCTTCATCTGCCTGACGGCGGTACCCAACGGCTCGACCCGCTCGATCCGGCATTGTTCAGTTGGGGGCCGATCCGGTTGTCGGGGATCTACGCCTTGTCCTGGTCGATCCCCGGGAGCGACCAGACGCACAGTCGGGCATTTGCCGTCAACCTGCTCAGCGACCGCGAGGGGGACATTCGCCCCGTTGAGCGAATACTGGCCAAAGAGGAAGATGTCTATGTTGCGGGCGCCGGCGCCACCCAATACACGCCGCTGTGGCCGTGGGCGATCGGGCTCTGCCTCGCCGTGATTATGCTTGAGTGGTGGGTCTACCACCGCAAGGCGTACATCTGAATGGAAGGCATCAAGGCACCAAGGCATCGGGGCAGAAGGGTAAGAAGCCGGACCTGATCCGCCGCGGCGGACCGCGGCGGACGAGGAAGGTCCGGGTCAAAGTACGAGCAAGATACGGATCGAAGTACGCGCGTGGCTTCACGGCGGGGCAAGCCCGCCCGCGAAACATGGCAAGCCTCAAGCCTTCTGCATCAACTGCTCGTACAGCGCGTCGTCGATCCCCAGGAACTCGCACATGTGTTCATCGAAAACTCGCTGGTCCTGTTCGCGGGAAAAATCCAGGCGAAGCTCGTTGATGACCTTCGTGCCCTGGCCGATCCACTCGCCCCAGGTTTCCGAGGAGATGTGTTCGTAGATCCACTGACCGAGCGCGCCCCGCATCGGCGGCTCGGGCAACTGCGTCCCCGGCCGGCCGGTGTGCTGGCAGGTAAACACGTCGCTTCGCTCGATCTGGTCAGCCTTGGCCTGGTCGGAGTCGGAAAGTTCCGGCGGCTCACGGCCGATTCGCTTCAACAGCTCGGCGATGGCGTTCTTCGGCATCATGTCGCCTCGGCGGGCAGCCACCTCGTAGCCGGTGATGAGGATCTCAGCGGCCCGGTCCTCGTCACCGGAATCGATGAGGGCCGCTGCGGCCAACTGATAAGCCTTGCTCATCTCGCTGTTCAGCTCGATGCATCGCTGGAAGCTTGCGGCCGCATCGGCGTGGCGCTGGGCCCCAATGTAGGCACTGCCCAGACTGAAGTGAGCCATTGCATTGTCCGGGTCCTCAGCGGCCATGTGCTCGAACTGGGCGATTCGCTCGTCAGGATTGCTCATAGCGGGATGGTTCCTTCACGTGTGCTTTCCTTGGGCTGACGCATCATAGCTCCGACCGCATCTGGGTAGATGTGATACAACCCGCATCATGGTGGACATGTCCGTGAGCCTGGCGGGCGTTGTGCTGCGCAACCCGATTATGACCGCGGCGGGGACTTGCGGCTACGTGGACGAGTTCGCCGACGTGCTGGACCCGAGCCGGCTTGGCGCGATGGTCACCAAGTCGATTACCCCCCAACCGCGCGAGGGCCATCCGCCCTGGCGGCTGGTCGAGGTTCCCCTGGGCATGCTCAACGCTGTGGGGTTGGCCAACGTCGGGTTGCAGCGGTTTTTGACCCAGAAGCTGCCCGCGGCGGCTGGACTGGACACGGTCCTCATTGGATCAATTGCCGGCAACAGCATCGAGGACTATGTCGCGGTCGCGGCGGCATTCGATGCCGAGGATTGTCTGCCCCTGGTCGAGTTGAACGTGTCGTGCCCCAACACCCAAGACGGGCTGGTCTTCGGTGAGGACCCCGATCAGCTGCGCGAACTGCTTGGCGAGGTGCGACCCGCCCTCAAGAGAACCAAGATGTTGGTCAAACTGTCGCCTAACGTCGGCGACATCGTGGCTATGGCCGGGGCCGCGATCGAAGCGGGTGCAGACGGCTTGACCTTGATCAACACGATGTCGGCGATGGCGATCGACGTGGAGGCCGGGACTCCCCGCCTTAGCCGGGGGTCCGGCGGTCTCAGCGGACCGGCGATCCATCCCATTGCTCTGCGGATGGTCCATGAGGTCTACCACGCGGTGGCGGGGCCGGCCGGGGTGCCGCTGATCGGGCTGGGCGGCGTGATGAGGTGGCCGGATGCCGCCGAGTTCATCCTGGCCGGGGCGACCGCGGTGGGCATGGGCACCGCCCTGTTTGTCGATCCTCGCTCACCCAAGGCCGTGCTGAAGGGTCTTGCCAGGTGGGTGCAGCGACAGGGATGTTCATCCATACGCGAACTCGTCGGTCAGGTGAAGCCGCGATGAACGAAGCCCAGCGCATGATGTTCGATGCGCTGCTTGAGCAGGTCCTAGCGTCATTGCCGCCGCGTCTGAACGAGCTTCTTGAAGAGGCTCCGCTGGTGGTCGAGGATCGGCCATCGCGACACCTGCTGCACGAGTTCGGGCTGGATCACGACGACCGGTCGCTGTGCGGGCTGTACACCGGCGTGCCGCTGACTGAACGATCGGTAACCGAGGGTGTGGAGCCGCCGGAGTCGATTCAGATCTTCCGGGAGGGGGTTGTCATGCAGGCCGGGGGCTGGGAGCGATCAGAGGACGAGCACGGCCGGCCGCAGGGGGGTGCCGACGCGGTGGCCGGCGAGATTCGTATCACGTTGCTCCACGAAATGGGCCACCACTTCGGCCTGGAGGAGGACGAGCTGGCCGAGCTCGGCTACGAGTGATCGACGGCGCTTTGTTCTTAGCTGCTGCTCGTCGAGCGACGCGCGGGTCTGCGACCCGCGGCTAAACAGAGACGCGATTCAATCGTGATGTGGCGCTCGACACACTGGCCGAACGCTTTGCCGCGCTGTTCATAGTTGTCGAATTGGTCCCAGCTGGCGCATCCGGGACTCAGCAATAGCACGTCGCCTGCTCGCATCCGTGCCACGGCGGTTTCGACGGCGCGCTGCAGCGTGGTGCAATACGCGCCGCCGCTTTGCGCTAGCCCCTGCCCCGTGTCGCCAATCGTGTACATGCCGGCGAGCTGAGACGCAAGCTTCACAATCGGCGACAGATCGATCCCCTTGTCGTAGCCGCCGGCGATCAGGTGAACTCTTGCGGGATCGCCCAATGTGGCAACGGCAAGGCAGGTTGCCTGCGGCGTGGTGGATTTGGAATCGTCGAAGAAGCGCAGGCCATCGTGCTCGGCGATGAGCTGGAGGCGATGAGGCAGGCCCGCAAAATCAGACAGCAGATTGGCAGCCTCGGTGGGTGGCAGGCCGGTGGCCGTCGAGGCCGCTAGAAGCGCAAACTGCGCGTTGATCTGGTTGTGCTGGCCAGGAATCCGCAGTGGAACGTGTGCTGCGGCCGGGTCGATGTCATCGATCTTGATGGACCGGTCACCGGGCCGTTGATACCCGAAGATGTTCTGCTTGCACTGTTGATAGTGTTCGAGCGTCCCATGCCAGTCGAGGTGGTTGGGTTGGAGATTCGTGAGAATGGCGATGCGCGGGGAGAAGCCGGCTGCCCAGCGGTACCCCACCGCATCGCCAAGCCAATAGAGCATGGCACTGGACAGCTCCAGCACAATCCAGTCGTTGGCTTCGATCGTGTCGAGCTGGTTGAGAAGCGACCCGCCGATGTTCCCGCCGAGATGTGCCGGCACACCCCCACGAGTAAGGATGTGGTGGATCATCGCAGCGGTGGTGGATTTTCCCGCGGTCCCCGTCACGCCGATCACCCGATCGCGGTTGAGCCGGTCGGTCAGCAGCCGGATCTCGGTGGTGATCGGGACACCGGCGGCGGTCGCGGCACGCAGCAAGGGATTCTCCCAGGGCTTGGGCACGGCCGGGTTGGCGACGACCAGGTCGCGGGTTGTGAAATCCCGCTCATCGTGCTCGCCGAGCCGCAAGACAACCGCACCTCGGTCAATGAGATCCGCAAGTTGATCTACTGACGCGGCAAGCTTCTCGGCCGACAGGAGATCGGTCACCAGGACGTGTGCGCCTTGTTCGGCCAGCCAACGAGCGACTCCAACCCCGCCGCCGAACCGGCCGAGTCCCATCAGGGTGACGCGTTTCCCGACCAGGTCCCCAAGCATCGCACCAGTTTAGCCGCCGCTCCAAGAGCGGCGCGGTGACCTCACCTTGCGCCCCCGGCACGCCGGTCGGCGATCCGCGGCGAAACGCCACGGCGACGGCGTGGCGAGAGAGGCGCGTTGACGCTAGGATGCCCGCCAACTCAAGTGTGGAGCACCATTGATGAGCCAGATCGAAAGCACATTTGGCGTCCCGGACGCCGTAGCGCAAAAGACCAGCGGCCTGGCGATCGCATCCCTCGTGTGCAGTTTGATCGTCTGCTGCCCGATCACCACGGTTATTGGTCCGTTGCTCGGGATCGCGGCCCTGGTGAAGATCGGCGGCAATCCCGCGCTGAAAGGCCGTGGGATCGCGCTGGCGGCAATCCTGATGGGGGTCGTGTTCACAACCGCTCAGGTGTGGGGTGGCTACCGCTTCTATGAGACGTTTATTGTGCCGGTGATGAGAGGGCCCGGCGACGCCCTGGCGGCCGGTTTCGCCGGCGACCTGGTGGGCTTCAGAGCAGAATTCTACGGCCCTGGTTCCACGGCATCCGATGCCGATGCAACCGCGTTCATCGACCAGCTGCGTGAGCGCTACGGCGAGTTCGTCTCCTGCGGGTTCGATCAGGGCCGCGGGGCACCAGGTCCTTCGCCCGGGCAGGCCCGCGGATCGTTTCCCTATGTGCTTGTTTTCGACGGCGAGACGGTCAGCGCCGAGGCTGAGATGATCTTTTATGACGAGGCCACGGACATCATGGCCATGCAATGGTGGTCGATCACTGTCTTCGACCCCGACCTCGGCGATTTGACCTACCCGCCCGCGGCCAAGAGCGGCGGCGAAGGGTCCGAGGATGCTGACGAAGATGCCGCCGAAGGGGATACGGAAACCGGCGATGGCGGATGAACCGCTCATCGAGGTCCGGGACCTGGTCAAGCGCTTCGGCGACCAGACTGTGCTCGACGGGGTGAACCTGGAGGTGTTTCCCGGCGAGACGGTGGTCGTCATGGGCGGCTCCGGATCGGGCAAATCAACGTTGCTGCGCCTCATGATCGGGTCGCTCGTCCCCGACGGTGGGCATGTTCAGCTCTTCGGCCGCACGCTCGGTGAGCTTGACGAGGACGGACTCAATGAGCTGCGCAAGAAGATCGGCATCCTCTTTCAGTCCGGGGCCCTGTTCAACTCGATGACCGTGGCGGAGAACGTGGCCCTGCCGCTGCAAGAGCACACCATGCTCGACCACAACATCATCGAGATCCAGGTCAAGATCAAACTCGAGCTGGTCGGCTTGCGGGAGCACGCGGCGAAATACCCCGCCCAGATATCCGGCGGAATGAAGAAGCGAGCCGGCCTGGCCAGGGCGCTGTCGCTGGACCCAAAGATTCTCTTTTATGACGAGCCTTCAGCCGGGCTCGATCCGGTGACCTCCGCCGAGATCGATCGGCTGATCATTGACCTGTCCAAGAAGCTGGGGGTGACCAGCGTGGTGGTTACCCACGAGATGAACTCGGCCTTTGCGGTCGCCGATCGCATGGCGATGCTGGAGCGCGGTAGGATGCTGATGGTTGATCGCAAAGCGGCCTTTGAGCGGCTGCGCGATCATCCAACCGAGCGACTGGACCAGCTCGATGAGCGTCAACAGACGATCCGGCAATTCCTGCGGGGCGACGCCGAGGGCCCAATCACCCGCCGCAAGGCATCGACCAACTATGCTGAGGATCTGCTGGGCGAGATCCAGCCGGCATTGGGAGGGGGGCCGTCAGTTGAGCCGACCCGCATGGTCTAGCGGGCACCCCGGTCGGAGCATTGGCGTTTGCGCGTCGCTTGGGGGCGTCTTGGCTGCGGACCAGCGGCTGGTCATCACGGCAACGGCGTGGTATGAAACTGCCTTGAAGCAAGTGGAGTGATCAGCGATGCCGAGCCCTCATGAACGCAGCCGCAACAACATCCGGGCCGGAATCTTCGTCACGGTGACTCTGGTGCTTGCCGTCGCCGTGGTGATCGTGCTTTCCGACGCCTGGCAGACTTTCTTTGAGCGAACCAACCAGTATACGGTCACCTTCGACGTTGCCTCGGGTGTGAAGAACCTCAAGGCAGGGGCCGAGGTCCGCGTCGGGGGGGTGGAAATGGGCGAGGTTATTAAGGTCCGCGCGCAGATCAAAAACGACGTGTTTCAAGAAGTGATCGAGATCTACTTCACGGTCGACCGGTCCGTCGAACTGTACAGCAACGCCACGGTACTGATCGCTTCACCCTTGATCGGCGCTGACGCGTGGGTCGACATCATCAGCCTCGGCGGGCCGGTTGATGAGCACGTTGTGGAACCGGAGGCAGTGATGCCGACACCGGCGCCTAAACTCCTGGCCGATGGCGGCGATCTCGAGGGCACGCCGACCGTTGGCATGCTCACCGCATTGCTGGGGCCGGACAACCAAACCAAGACCGATCAGATTCTCGATGATGTCATGGCGACCAGCGGCGCCGTCCGGGCGATCACCGCCCGCGTCAATGAGCAGACCATCGACCAGCTCGAGGGGATGTTCGCCACGGGGCAGGCCGCTCTAGAAGCTTCGAGAGTGGTCATGGAGGACGTGAGACGGGAATTCGACCATTTGACCCCGGATGTCCGCGCGGCGCTCGGGGACATCCGCCTAGCCGCTCAATCGCTCAAGTTTGCCGGCATCGAGTTGCGCCGCAGCCCGTGGAAGATTCTGTACAAGCCAAGCAAGTCCGAGCTAGAGCATGAACTGCTGTATGAGGCCGCCCGCTCATTCGCCGTGGCCGCCAGCGATCTGAAGGCCGCTTCGGAGTCCGTGCAGCGGGTCATGGATCGTCACATCGATAAGCTCAACGATGATCCGCAGATCGTCGAGCGTCTGAACGCCTACCTACTCGATTCACTGGATGGCTACGAGAAAGCGCAGCAGCGCCTTATCGACGTCCTGCTCACCGACGAGCAGTGAGCGGAATCCCGAAACTTCCGACCCGCGCCGATGATCTGTGGATTCATAGCCGCGCATGAATACGCGGGGACCGGCTCAGCCCGGTTGGCCAACGAGCTCCACGGGGACCGCGGCGGCCAGATCATCGGCGTGGGCATCGAACCGTTCGATCCGGGCGCCCAGGGCGTTGAGGGATTCCTCCATCCTGCTATAGCCGCGGTCGAGGTGATAGACCCGAGAGACGGTCGTGGTGCCTTGCGCCGCCAAGCCCGCGAGCACGACGCAGGCCGAACCACGAAGATCGCTGGCCATCACCGGTGCAGCGACGAACCGCGATATGCCCTGGACCATGACGGTGGGGCCCTGGCGGTACAGTTGCGCGCCCATGCGAGTCAGCTCGGCCACATGCATGAACCGCTCCGGGTAGATCTTCTCGGTGATAATGCTGTTGCCTTGGGCCAGGCATAACAGCGCCATCATCTGGGCCTGGAGGTCCGTGGGAAACCCTGGATAGGGTTGGGTGGTGATCATCACCGGATTGAAAAGGCGTTCGGATGTCACCTGCACGGCGCAGCACTTTGGATTGCCGGTAGGGTCGAGGCGGTCCAGGTGCACGCCGATCTGGTCCAGACGATCGACGACCGCGAGCAGGCTGTCGTAAGGGAAGTCATCAATCGTGACATCGCCGTTGGTGATGGCGGCGGCGATGGCATAGGTGCTGGCGACGATGCGGTCCGGCACGACGCGGTGGTCCGCCGGGCCCAGTTCGTCCACGCCGTCAATGATGATCCGGGGCGTGCCCGCGCCGGTGATCCGGGCGCCCATGGCGATGAGCATTTCGGCCAGATCGACAATCTCCGGCTCGCAGGCCGCCGACTCGATCATGGTGCGGCCGTCGGCTAACGTAGCCGCGGACATGATATTGGCGGTCCCCAATACGGTGGAGCCGAAAGGCCCGCCGAGGAAGACCGTGGCCCCCTTGAGCCTGTCGGCCGTGGCGATGATGTCGCCGCTTTGAAGCTCGATTTTGGCGCCCATCGCCTGCAAGCCGCGTAGATGCAGATCAACCGGCCGGGCGCCAAACACGCACCCGCCGGGCATCGCCACCGACGCACGCCGGCGCCTCGCCAGCAGCGGGCCCAATACGCAGATGCCCGCCCGCATGGTGCGGACAATGTCGTAGCGGGCGTGGGTCAGGCTGGGATCGACGCTTCTGAGTGTGATAGTGCCGTGGCGGCCTTCGACATGGCATCCGAGTTCGCCCAGAAGGCGCGCCATGTTGGAGATATCGGACAACGCGGGCACCCGGCGCAGCGTCACCGGCTCGTCGGTGAGCAGCGCCGCCGCCATCAGGGGAAGAGAGGCGTTTTTCGAGCCGTCGATCGCGATTCGACCGGATAACCGCGCGCCGCCCTGGATTCGAAATGCATCCATCGCAGGATCCCCGCTGGCGCAGCGCACCACCCCAATTTAGCATCGGCGATCCGGGCCCCGCCCGGCCAGATACCGCTCCAGCATGTCACATCCTGCCGTTATTTACGACCACGCCTAGGCAACGACAGGTTACCCACGACGTGCCCGCACCCGGCACAGCGGCCAGACACCCGCCTTTGGATCAGCCGCGTGGGGTGCTGATGAGCCGACAGCCATGTACGCTAAGCCCAGGTCCCACAAGCCGCACAGTTTCACCATCGCAGGCAGGTTTCTTGGCATAGCAGCTTGGAAATGGCAAGGCGAATCGTAAGCTCAACCCTTTGGAGAAGTAGGCGTCTTGGCTGAAGGAGGCTACCTGTGACAACCAATCGAATTGCTACTGCCTGTTGTGCTCTGGGCATGCTGACCTATGTAGGTCTGTCTAGCGTCCTGTCAGGGCCGGATGCCGCGGCGACGCCCAGCGGGGACCCGCTGGAGGTCATCGAGCTCACCGGCATCGTGCGCGACTCCCACGATCGCACTCATCCCCAAGGACACCCTGATCTTGAGCAGCGACCTGAGCATGGCTTTACTTGGTCTACGGCCAACACTGCCGCAACGATCAGCGAAGACGACAAACCCGTCGTCACAGGTGATGGCGCAACGGTCGTGACTCAATGACGGGACTCCGACCGCCGGTAAATCTGCTGCTGCCTTTACGATCCGGCGCTGGGCGACGTCGAAGGATCATTTTCCCAGCTAAGCACGGGCGGCAACCCCGATCACACCTTCCACTTCGCCTTTGAGCTGCACACCGACCGGGCTGTTTTCTTTTCCCGCCCGTTCAACTACAGTGTGTCGGCGGTGAGCGAGCAAACCACCACAACCGAACCGATCCTTCCGCAAGCAAAGATGAACCTGGTGCCGGCGAAGGCGCCGGTCACTGGCCGTGTCGTGTCCAACGACCGTTGTCTGAAGGGAAAGTCCGCCAGCTTTGTGCGGCATCTGGTAGTGGACGTCTCGGGCACGCCGCTGGTCGGCAACTTCCTCGTCGGGCAGTCGTTCGGGGTGATTCCGCCCGGCGTCGATGAGAAGGGCAAGCCGCACAAGGTTCGCCTGTTCTCCATCGCCTGCCCCAGCTCGGGCGAGGACGGCCAGCCGCACGTTCTCTCCACCACCCCCAAGCGTGTGATCGACGAATTCCATGCCCAAAGGCCCACCCACGATCTCCAGGACCACAGCCTGTTCCTCGGCGTGTGCAGCAACTACCTCTGCGATCGGAGGCCCGGCGATGAGCTGCAGATCACCGGGCCTGCCGGCAAGCGCTTCCTGTTGCCGGTCAACCCTGCCGATCATGACTACCTGTTCCTCGCCACCGGGACCGGCATCGCACCGTACCGTGGCATGCTGATGGAACTGTTGGAGGGGTCCGGCGAGCCGTGTCCCAGCCAGATGCATCTGGTGATGGGATCTCCCTACACGACCGACCTGCTCTACGACGATCTATTCTGCCGGCTGCAAGCCGAGCACGACAACTTCCACTACCACACCGCGATCAGCCGCGAGCCCCGGCCGGGCAGCAGCCGAGGGATCTACACCCATCACCTCATTGACGAGCAGATTGATCGGTTCGGGCCGCTGCTGCAAAGTCCGCGCACGCTCATCTATATCTGCGGGCTGCTGGGCATGCAGATCGACCTGTACCGGGTGCTGGCTACGCATGGCTTGGGTGAGGGATTCCTGAGGATTGGCGAGGAACTCCGCGAGACCGATCCCTGCGACTGGACCGTCGAACAGATCAAACGTCACATCCGAGCCACACCCAGGTGCATGGTCGAGGTGTATTGAAATGTTTAGCCGCCGCGCCCACGCGGCGTGACGCGGTCTATAGCCGCCGCGTCCACGCGTCCGGGCGGGGTGGAGCGCTGTTTCGCCGCCGCTTTATGAGCGTCGCGCCGCCTGCAATCGCCTAGCCGTTATCGGACGCCGAGCAGGACTCCGCACAAATCGAAAGTGATTGATCCGTTCGGACCGAATGGCCTTGGACGCTGAAACTTGTTGCGGACACAACGCCATGACCTGCGAACCTGATGAGGGCTGAGCCATGACGATGCTCAAGCGTTCCTGCCTGGTGGGAGTCTCGATGTTTATGCTGATCGCCTGCACCGCCGCCGGCGGGCGGCCAAACCTCCTGGCGGTCGGCAGCGCTGAAGGAGCCGTCGGTGTCGCACATCCAGATCACCTGTGGGGGCCGTGGTTGGATGCCGGGTCCTCATGGCTATGGGGCCCCGTCAGCGTGACGGCCGACCCGCCGTGCCAGGCGGATCGATGGTTGCGGGGAGTCGCGCCCAACGGCGCGAGCCGCATGACAGCCACACCCGCCATCGCCCCAGACCTCGCTTATCCTCGCGCCGCCGAAGCGCTATGTCGATTGCTCGACGACATCGATCAGCGCCTCGACGACCTGATCACCTCGCTGGAGACGATCGAACACGGCCCGGTCACCGCCCCCAGCGATGTGGCAGTATCGCCGTGGCTGCCGGCGCTCGACGCGCCCCTTGCGCTAGGTCTGTTCCCGCCCCTGCCGCTCCAACCGGAGCCGCTGGCGATCTTCGGCGCTCTCGATCTTCTGACCATCCCCTTGCTGATTGACATCGATGCTGCACTCTTTGACAAGCCAGGTGACATGATGACGACGAATCTCGCACGCCCAGCCATCCCGACGACCTCCACCAGGAGTCTCATCGAAGTTTTCATGCGATCCACTGCGATCGCGTTCCTGGCCGCGGTCCTTCTCGTGCCGGTCGCATGTTCGTTCGCAGCCGGAACCTTGTACGGTTGGCCGCGCGACGGCCCGCAGCCGGCGGCCGGTACCGGCCACGTCCTTGACGACTTGAGTAGGGTGTTGGCCAATGTGCCGTCGTACTGATCGCGCTTGGGGCCTTTGTGCCTTGGTCCTACCATGTTTCCCCGGTGCGTTTGGGCGGTGAGCTTGCCGCGCATCAAGATTCCTGGCCGTCCCGATTGTTTCGGGAGCGGCCTTCTTGTTTTTGAAGGAGCTGCCACACCAGCGCCGCCACGGCCAGCATCCCCGCCGTGGCCAGGATCATCTTGAGAACCGTCGCCATGCGCCGCCGCTCCCGATCATCTTGATCGTCTCCGACCCTGCGCTGCGACGCAAGTGCGGTCAGCCGTCAGCAATCAGCGTTCAGTCTTCAGTTCTGAGCGAGCCGGGCTGTCCTCAGCCCGGTGGACAGCCGCATACTCTGCGCGTTCGCGAGCGGCGCAAATACAACCATAAAGCCCAGGGAAAGCTTTCCCTGGGCTTTCACTCATCACTCATCACTCATCACTGGCGACTTGCTCTCATCCCCAACTGCCCAGCAGTGTAAGCAGATCAAGGATGCCGACGTTGCCGTCGATATCGAGGTCGGCCAGGCAGTTGTTTGTCGCATCGCCCCACGCCGCCAGGACGCCCAGCAAATCAAGGATGCCAACAGCGCCGTCGCCGTTGAGGTCTGCGAAGATCACATCTTCGACGGGATCGAACTGGTATTCGTAGGCACCCATGTCCACGACCACCGGCACGCCGCAGCCGGGATCGAAGTCAGCCTCATCGGCGTTGAAGCGCGGGTTGCCATCGAGATCAAGCGGGAACAGTTCCGCGGTGTTGCCGTCCTGGTCGTAGTCATTGGTGTCGATTGGCACGCCCCAGTTGTTCCCAGC
>JADFIM010000160.1 GCA_022566725.1 Planctomycetota bacterium | reverse complement strand
ATCGCCCACGAGACGGGGCGCCGCCTGTACACCTCGCTGCGGGAGAACCGCGTGGGGCGACGCCGACAACCACCGCGGCTACGCCTGCTGCGATTGGCCGCCACGAAGGTCGCACAGCGCCTGTTACGGTGGTGCGACGAAATTGAGCGAGCCTTTGCGGCCAGCAGCAACGTGGGCATTGGTCTCAAGGGGCCGCCCAATTGGGTTCGTCGCCTGCACCGTGTGCGACGCTGGGTGTGGGGCAAGATCTTGTTCTACCACGCTTTCCTGATCCACAAACGCCATGCGCGTTGATGCAATTTGTTCGGGAGCCCGCGGTTGACCGGGAGTCAATCGCGGTGACTGCGCATATCCCGCCGGCACTGCCGGCGGCGTTACAGGGGCCAGTCGCCGGTGAATACTTCCACGGCGGGGCCGGTCATGAAGACGTGATTCGTCCGCTCATCCCAGCGGATATCGAGATCGCCGCCGGGAAGATGCGCGAGCAGCCGCCGGTCGGTCCGATCAGTCAGCACCCCCGCCACACACACGGCACACGCGCCTGACCCACAGGCCAGGGTCGCGCCGCTACCCCGCTCCCAGGTGCGCATCAAGACCTCGTTGGGGTCGGCCACCCGGACGAAGTGCACGTTCATGCGATCCGGGAAGGCTGGATGTGTTTCCAGCTTCTGGCCGAGGCGCTGGAGATTGATGACCTCGACATCATCGACGTAGATGACCGCGTGCGGATTGCCTATCGAGACGAACACCGCCTCGAAGGTTTGCTCATCAACGCTGATGCGGTACATCGGCCCGTCTCCGCCGGCGAGATGACGCCGATCAACGGGCACATCGCCAAGCAAGAGGATCGGTTCGCCCATATCCACCGTCACCTGATCGACCGTGCCCTCGCCGCCAATGGTGTATTCCAACGTCAGCACGCCTGCCCCGGTCTGGATGCGCATCGGCTGCGCCTTGCTGAGCCCATGATCGTGGGCGTACTTGCAGACGCAGCGGATGCCGTTGCCGCACATCGCCGACTCGCTTCCGTCGGCATTGAACATGCGCATGCGCACGGCCGCATCGACACCGGGCTCCGCTGGGAGAATGAGAATCAAGCCGTCGGCCCCGATGCCCCGGCGGCGATCGGCCATCGCCCGAGCCAGCGCAGCCGGATCATTGACGGATTCTTCGGACCCGTTGATATAGATGTAATCGTTGCCGATGCCGTGCATCTTCGTGAAACGCACCATGGCGATCAGTACTCCACCGGCCAGCCCGCCTTGCGAGCCCCCGGCCACCGCTCGGCGCCGCCCACCTTCGTTGGAGCCATCAACGGATTCACCGCCGTCTGATTTCCCCGAGGTCGACGATCACCCGGCTATGACGGTAGAAGTCTACGTTCAGCGTGTCTTCGTTGACGAATGTGAACACCAAACAGTTGGCTCGAAGGTTGTCCGCGTAGTTGAGATCGCCGATGTGCGGGCCGGCGTACTGCTGGTTGCGGTGGCGCTGGGCGTGGTTGTGAAAATGAAACGCGGCGGTGTACGCCGCATCGAGCATTTTCTGCGAGGCGATAAACTCGGTGTCGCGCCGGCGGAATCGAGGCGGGAACTCCAGGACCTCGAACCGTCCCTTGGGGTCCAACACGATGACCCCCCCATATTCGCAGGAGCGATCCTGCCGGTCCCGTTCGGCGTAATCGAACAGGTGTGCCACCACCTGGGGCACTTGCATCGCCCGAACGGCCAGCAACATCGCGGCGAGGTCACCCCAGGTCAGGATCGCCCGGTGCTCGTGCAAGCGCTGCGCGTACGTTCCGGGGTTCCCTCGGAACCGGTCGGCGTCGATGTGCAGACGGCTGGAAAGAATGTGGGCGCTGACCCGTTGGTACAGGTCGTCCTTGGAAGCTTCCAGCAGCCAGGGATCGTGAATCGAGGCGGCGACAAGAATCGGCAGATCCCGCAACTCCAACTCGCGGCGCCGCGAATCCGCCAGTCCAGGCACGATCGCCGCCGCCTGTGACCAGAACTCGGCGCGCTGCGGCTCCCGCAGCTTTCTCAGCCAAAGAATCTCTTCATGGTTGCGAGGAATAATCCCCAGCTCTATCGCGGCGGCCTGCAGATCGGCCAGCATGGGATCGTCTGCGCCAACAGCGTGCCGGGCCAGTAGATCGACCAGCCGGTCGCGATGGCCGAGGCGGTGCAGCAATTCCCAACACCGGCTGCGCAGACCTTGTTGATACGGCTGGTTGAACTCGATGAGGATCTCGAAGATCACCTCGACCACATTCTCCTCACCGTGTAGACGAACCAATGCCTGGTATTCCTGGCGGTCGGCGTCGTCGATGAAGCCGATCGGCCGCGCCCAACTGCTGACCAGCGCCGGGCTCAGATCAGCCCAGCCGCGCTCGGTGATCAACTCACACAACCGCCCCAGCCATTCCCTTGCGCCAAGGCGGGGCAGGTGTTGCCGGCAGGTTTGTTTCAATCCGTCTTCGTCGACAATGACCAGACGATCGAACGCAGCCTCACGTGCAAGGGGCGTGTATCCAGGCCGCCAGATCATTCGGTGCAGCGCGTCACGATAGGCCCCGTCGTCCGGGCGCGCGTCCAGCGCCTCCATGGCCCGGAAATGTTGCCGCGAACTCACCTCGGTCTGGCGCAGGGTGGCCAAGGGATCTTCCACCGCGACCGGTCCGCCACAGCCCGCCAGCAAAACCCCGACGAGGCCCGCCATTGCCATCCAACCACCGATGACTGGATTGTCGTGGTTCATGGGCCCTAGTGTACATCGCGCCCGAGCCGCTAGTCCGCTGCGCCTGACACTCCTAGCATGAGGGTGATCTGCCGCAAAGCAATCCGGAAGCCGTGGATGAAGGAAGTCCAACCCCAATCCCCTCCCGCTAGGCGTACGGCGGTATCCATCCGGGAGCACGTGGAGGAGATCCTGGATCTCATACGTCCCGCGGTGCAGTCCGACGGAGGCGATGTAGAGCTCGTCGATGTGAGCGAGGACGGCATCGTTCGCGTGCGATTCCTCGGGGACTGCGTCGGCTGCCCGTCCAGCGCGATGACCCTCAAGAGCGGGATCGAACGAAACCTCAAGCAGTACGTTCCGGAAGTCAAGGCCGTTCAGTCGGTCGTGTAGCCTCAAGGCACTCCCCGGGGTGGGCGGGATCGACGGGCGACCCAAAAACCAGCCGCCGCCATCCGAACAAAACCATAAAATCGGCAAAAAGTGCTTGGGCCAGCGACGAATTCGTGTACCCTAGTGCCAGGTGGGATTGTGCATGATCGCACATTCATTTGGGCAGGAGGTCCTACACATGCTTGTGATCACCAGACGAGAGGGGGAAGAGGTCGTCATTGGCGATCCGGCAAATCCGATCGGAACGGTGCGAGTGGCGGAAATTAAGGGTGAGCGGGTTCGGCTGGGGTTCGCGTTTCCTCGCAATATCGACGTGCATCGCCGCGAGATTGCAGACGAAATCCTGGCCGCCAATCCACCAGTGGTGGGCTCAATCCGTCCCGTAGCCCGAGAGGCCACCTGACCCCCCGGCAAGGGGTTGGGATCGCGCCACCGCTGTTGGCCCTGATGTCGCGCGCAGCGGCATCACATGTTGCGGTTTCTGACGGCCCCGCCCGGTCGTCTCCTGCCGGCAACGCTACGGCTACGCAAGAAAGCCCGTGGCGTGTGGTGGGTCACGCCACGAGCAAAGAGGAAGGGAACTTGGCGGCTCACGCTTGAGCTTCGGTGAGCCGCGTGGCAGGAAGGCCTCCGGTCGCGGGTGGAGACCGGAGACGAGTGAAACAATGGCATGGGCGTCCAGGACCCTTGCCGTACCCCGGGGCGAAACCGATCGCCTGATCCTTGTCGATACGGTGCCGCCACGAATCCGGGTCGTCCATGACCCGACCACCCTTCGGCCGGCCGGCACGTTGCGCAGCTTGTTCATCTCGCGTGAAGTATCCATAAGTGAGGCAACTGCGACGGGATGCTGCGGCCTGACTATCCCCCCGCCAGGAAGCGGCCACGCGCCCCGAGGCCGACCATCCACCGCGGCGAGTCTGTCGGTCGGGTCGTCTGGGGGCGTGATCTTGCGACTCGCCGGATTCAGGCGGAGCCGAATGTCCCAAGCGTGCATCAGTGGATCTCCGCTTCACGGACTGTCTCTGGTGCTTCTCGGTCCCGTTCTCGTTGGTACACGGCGCCTCGCAATTGCAGATGATTGCCCAATCCACGAACAACCACCCTTGTGCCGATTCCCACTGCTGCCAGCATGTCGTGCGGCAACAGGACACGACCAGTGGTGTCGATCTCGACAAGCCGCGCCGCAGAGAAAATCTCCTCAGCCTGACGAATCTGCTGGGGCGAGCTGTTCAGAGACGGTTCGATTTCTCGCGCCTCTCGCTCGTAGGTGCGCTCCGGCCAAAGAGAAAGCGCCCCATCAGGCCTCGGCAGCAAGTAGAACCCCTCGCCATGCACCGTCGTATCGAGGCATTCACGAATCCTCGCCGGAATCACCAACCGATGTTTGTCGTCGATCACGTGGCTGTATGTGCCAACGAACGGGCGCGGTCGCACCCTTGGCGGCGAAGAACGCACCGTCTCCTCCGCGACATCGCCCACGTTGGGCAACGAATCTTCAAATCCACAGAACGCAGCAGCCCGAGGATGGCCGCCATGCGACGCTGTGCCGTGACCGATTGGTGGGGCTTGCCCGTCTGCTGCTCGCATCATCCGCTCCACGCAGGCCGCAAGATATCCCACAACGTCCCACCTGGCAACACCAATCTACCATTTTTCGACACCATTCTGCCACCGCGGTCGTCCAGATGCCTCCACTATCACGCTAACTCGATGTCATCCAGATAGTTCGGATTCTGCGGCTCAATGCAGAATCTTCCCAGATTCCCCCACCGCAAATCGTTCCAGGCCCTGACCGGGCCGACCTAGAGCCGACCGACCGCCCAACACATCAACGGCAAGTAATGACGCCGCCATCGACCGGCCGCGCCGGGGGACCGCTGTAGCGGCGAGGTGACAACCCGACAGGCCGAGATCGCCTCCGTCAGCGGTTGGCCATTCTGGACCAGGGTGTATGGCTCCGTGGGTCCGAACAATCGCGATAAGCGATCGAGCACCCGTTCCCCGCCGCGCACCCCCGCCAGCCAGTCGTGCGCCAACGCAATCCTGTGGTTCCCGACTTCGCCTATCATCGGCCGATGACCAAACCCAAACCAACCGCCGCCGCTTCGACCGCGACTGCGCTGCACCCAGCGAACCGGCTCGGCCTGGATTACACCGCCGAGGCGGCGAAGTTCGCGGTGCCGGCTGCTGGGATCATTGACGTTCACACCCACATCAACGGGCCCGCGTCGGCCGAGATCTACCGGCGAGCTGCCGAGTTGTACGGCGTGCGGTTGGTCTACTCCATGACTTATCTGGAGCAGGTCGAGCAGGTCCGCGAGGTTCTCGGCTCCGCGGTCCGTTTTATCGCTGTGCCGAACTTCACCGGCGAGGACCGCCGCCACCACCACGGGCCGGGGTTCATCGAGCGAATCGAGAAATTCCACGCGTTGGGGGCGCGAATCGTCAAGTTCTGGGCCGCTCCCAGGGGAATCGACTACGGGCGGGAGGTCGGCGATCCGAATCTGCTGCGCCTGGACGCGCCGGACCGCCTCGAAGCCATGCGGGTCGCTCACGACCTGGGCATGATCTTTATGGTTCACGTCGCCGACCCCGACACCTGGTTTGCAGCCAAGTATGCCGACGCCTCGCTCTATGGCACCAAAGCCCAACAATACGAGCCGCTGGAGGAGCTTTTGGACCGCTTCACCCAGCCCTGGATTGCCGCACACATGGGCGGCTGGCCGGAAGATCTCGACTTCCTTGCGGGCCTGCTCCAACGGCATGACAACCTGTATCTGGACACCAGCGCCGCGAAGTGGATGCTGCGCGAGCTGAGCAGACACACACGCGAAGATCTCGCGGCGTTCCTTGGGCGGTTCAACGGACGAATCCTGTTCGGGTCAGACATCCTTACATCCGATGAACACCTGGCACGCGGCGAAACCCAGCGCGAGGTGCTGGCCAGGGCCGGCTCGCCCGAGGAAGCGTTCGACCTGTATGCCAGCCGATACTGGGCACTGCGATCGCTGTTTGAGACCGACTACCACGGCCCGTCCCCCATCGCCGACCCCGACCTGGCGATGACCCAGCCGGATCGCTACAGCGAGATGGACGCTCCCGTGCTTGCGGGCAAGGCCTTGGCGGACGATCTGCTGCGCAGCCTCTACCACGACGCGGCCCACGAGTTGCTCGAACCGCTGCATCGGTGAGCAGGGGTCAGGAGTCAGGGGTCAGGGATGGAGGATCTCACTGAGATTGATTTGGCTCGGCGCGCGCATCCAAAGCGCGACATCTTCGGCCGAATCCGCGCGCGCAGCACCTTGAACGCGCACTTCCCGCAGCGCCGCGCCATTGATTGCGACTCGGTACAGAGGATTGGACCGCACCTGCGCGCGCACAGGCGACCGTGCGGCCGAATCAGCGCGCGCCAGCCATGCCGCGAGCGCAACAACTTCAGCTAACCGGGGCTTATCTCCGCGCAACTCTCGATAAGTCGGCGCTTCGGAAGCGCATCGAGCCCTTATCTTTGACCAACTCGTGCGTGCCAGCGCGACCTCAACCCACCGTGCGCGCAGAGACGTGGCGGAGCCGCGCACCTACGGGCCGCAGGTGCCGCAGGGGTTGCCCC